>DEMY01000020.1:5820-17806 GCA_002359425.1 Clostridiales bacterium UBA2658 | reverse complement strand
AATTATAAAACTGACGGAGAGTCCAATCTGGGCTCTCCGTCAAACTGTTTTATAACGGCTGTAACCGGCGTGGTTAACAAGGCATCGGCATCGAAGGATTTGCGAAATGTCTGATTTTCAATAATTTTAATGTTAATAATGCAGTTTGGGTCAAAGTTTTCTCTTTTTTTACTTAAATGGTGAGTTTGTCACGGAACGGATAGAATAGATACGGTACAATACAGACAAAATGAAGAAGGCAGAGACGCCAACATACAGGAGGTATTTATTATGTCCGTTATTACAATTACGAAAGACAACTTCCAAAAGGAGGTTGCGGAAAGCGAAAAGCCGGTTCTGCTCGATTTCTGGGCAAGCTGGTGCGGGCCGTGCCGCATGGTTTCGCCCGTTGTCGATGATATCGCCGAAGAGCGGGGTGACATCAAGGTTGGCAAAATAAACGTTGACGAACAGCCCGAGCTTGCAAACGGCTTTGGCGTTATGAGCATTCCAACGCTTATGGTCATGAAGGACGGCAAGGCTGTCAATCAGGCTGTCGGCGCGAGACCGAAGGAAGCCATCCTTGCGCTGCTCGGATAAAGTGAATAGGAAAGGCACCCATCGCGGGTGCCTTTTCCGCATAAACAGGCAGCCGAACCCCGTTTATGCATAGTAGATTATTCCGCCAGCTCCCGCAGGCGCCTTTGGTTCGTGAGCTTGATCGTTCCTCTTGAGAGCGCCAGCATGTCCTCAGACTGAAAATAGCGCAGCATCCGGGTCACGACCTCCCTGGCCGTTCCCATGTGGGAGGCGATTTTTTCATGTGTGATGTGCAGTGTACTGTCGCCGTTTAATATGCTCTCATCCAGAAGAAAAGCGGCAAGACGCTTGTCGAAGCTCTTCCACATGACTTGCTCGATGAGCCACATGACCTCGGAAAAGCGCAAGGCCATAAGCTCGTTTGTAAAGTTTGAGATTTCGACGGAATGCTCCATCAGTTTTTTGTAGACGTCCGACGGGATAATCCAAAGCTCCGAGTCCTTTTCTGCTTCTATGATGATGTCGAACTGGACGCTTTGCAACAGACAGGAGGCCGAAAAAAGGCAGACATCGCGTTCAAAAAGACGGTAAAGCGTCAGTTCCCGCCCCTCGTCCGAGAGGATAAAGGCCCGGAGCTGACCAGAGCTCATGACAAAAAGACCTACGCAGTCGGCAGAGCCGCTGTGCAGAAGCGTTCCCTTCGGCGCTTTCCTCAAAATGGCGGCGCTCAATAACAGCGCCTGTTCGTGGGGTGTAAGCTTGTCCCAAATTGGGAAATGCTGCTCAAGTCCCATGTATCTGCCCCCCCTCATAAAATCATTATACTTTATTTTTTTCGTATGTCAAACTATAACAACGGTGACAAGGTCACTGTAAGACGTGCGCGCGGGAGCTATACTAAAAGTAAAAAACAGCGGAAGTTTGAGAAGGAGGCATATTATGAGCAAGACTGTCATTATTGGAGGCGTAGCCGGCGGCGCAAGCTGTGCAGCGCGGCTCAGAAGGCTCGACGAGAGCGCCGAAATTGTTCTCATGGAGCGCGGCGAATACATTTCCTACGCGAACTGCGGCTTGCCCTACCATGTGGGCGACGTGATCAAATCCCGCGACGCGTTGCTTTTGCAGACGCCGGAGGCCATGCGCCAGAAGTTCAACATCGATGTGCGTGTCAAAAACGAGGTCCTCTCCATCGACCGCGAGAAAAAGACGGTCACGGTAAAAAAGACCGATACGGACGAAACGTATGAGGAAGCCTACGATACGCTGGTTCTCTCCACCGGCTCGTCGCCCCTGCGCCCGCCCATTCCGGGCATCGACTCGCCGCGCATCCAGACGCTCTGGACCGTGCCGGACACGGACCGTATCCGCGGTTTTATCCGCGAAAAGGGCGTAAAGTCCGCGGCGGTCATCGGCGGCGGCTTCATCGGCCTTGAAATGGCCGAGAACCTGCGCCATGCGGGTCTGGAAGTCTCCATCATTGAGATGCTCGATCAGGTTATGGCTCCGTTGGATTTTGAAATGGCCCAGCTTTTGCACGAAAACATCGCTGCAAACGCCGTTAAGCTACATCTCGGCGACGGCGTTGCATCCTTTGCGGACGACGGGAGCGCTGTTACCATCACGCTCAAGAGCGGCAAAACAGTCTCGGCGGAGCTTGTGATCCTCTCCATCGGCGTGCGGCCAAACGGGGAGCTTGCGAAGGCGGCGGGACTGGAAATGAACCAGCGCGGCGGGGTTGTGACCGACGTATATCTGCATACCTCGGACCCCGACATCTATGCCGTGGGCGATATGATCGAGGTGGAGGATTTTGTTTCAAAGGAGCGCACAATGGTGCCGCTCGCAGGGCCTGCGAACAAGCAGGGCCGCATTGCCGCCGACAATATTGCGGGCGGAAGCGAGACTTATAACGGTACGCAGGGCACCTCGGTCGCAAAGGTCTTTGACCTCACGGCGGCGAGCACGGGTGCAAACGAAAAAACACTCCAGAAGCGCGGCCTTGTAAAAGGCAAAGACTTTGAGACAGTTACCATCACGCAAAACTCCCACGCGGGCTATTATCCGGGCGCTGTACCGCTGACGCTCAAGCTCCTGTTTTCCCCGGACGGAAAAAAGCTTTTCGGCGTGCAAATCGTGGGACGCGACGGCGTAGATAAGCGCATCGACACGCTTGCCGTGGCGCTCCGGCTCGGCGGTGGGGTCCATGATCTAAAGCAGCTTGAGCTTGCCTATGCCCCGCCTTATTCCTCGGCAAAGGACCCCGTCAATATGGCGGGCTTTGCGGCGGAAAACCTTTTGAACGGACTTGTGCGTTTTGCTGACTGGGACGTTGCAGAAAAGGAGCCGGAAACGGTGCTTTTGGATGTTCGCGAGGATGTGGAGCTTATGGCCTTCGCTGGTCCGAATGCAGTCCATATTCCGCTCGGTCAAATCCGCGACCGTCTTGGCGAACTGGACAAAACGAAAAAGACCGTTATTTTCTGCGCCATCGGCGTACGCGCCTACAATGCCGGCCGTATCCTCGCGCAAAATGGCTTTAAAAATGTTCTTGTCTATCCCGGTGGCGCACGCTTTTATCAGTCTGTGCACTTTAAGGAGGAAAACACCATGCCGATTTTGGATCATACGCCTGTTGCCGACAGCGGCAATGTCGATACTTCAAATATCCCCACCGCCGCCATGCGCATCGACTGTAGCGGTATGCAGTGCCCCGGCCCGATCATGAAGGTGTTCGAGACGATGAAGGGCATGAACGACGGCGAAATTATGGAGGTTTCCGCTTCCGACCCCGGCTTTGCGAAGGATATTGGCGCATGGTGCCGCCGGACGGGAAACACGCTCGTTTCCAATGAGCGGCGCGGGGACGACTATGTGGCGCTCGTAAAAAAGAGCGGTGAAAATGCTGCGCCGGTCGTGCGCGATACGCCGCAGGGGAAAACGATCATTGTCTTTTCCGGCGACCTTGATAAGGTGCTCGCGAGCTTTATCATTGCAAACGGCGCGGCGGCGATGGGCCGGCCCGTCACGATGTTCTTTACCTTCTGGGGCCTCACCGCGCTGCGCAAGCCCGAAAAGCAGNNCCTTCACGGAGACCATGTTCGGTTCGATGCTGCCGCGCGGCACGCAGAATTTAAAGCTCTCGCGCATGAACATGGGCGGCATGGGCACCGCGATGATGAAAAAGATCATGAACGACAAAAATGTTGACTCGCTTGAAATGCTCGTCAAAAAGGCGATGGCGCAGGGCGTAAAGATTGTCGCCTGCACCATGAGCATGGATGTCATGGGCATTAAGGAAGAAGAACTGATAGACGGCGTGGAGCTTGGCGGTGTCGGGGCTTATCTCGGTGACGCGGCGGAATCGAACGTGAACCTCTTCATCTGATCCTGCGCTGCAAGTGCTTTCCATGAAGGGGCTATGTCGTTATGTTTTTTCGGCGGCATATCTCGTAAAAAATAAATGCGCTACGCATCATAAAGAGCGCCCCGCTGAATCGACTTTAAGCCGCAGCGGGGCGAAATCTATATGCACATTTTTCAGGTAAGCTCCTTTAGGCAGTTGTGGAACTTTACGTCCATTTTGAGACGGCCGTAATGGCCTGTATAAATTTGAAAGTTGTCCGCCTTTTCAACTGCGGAAGCGAATTCCTGANNCGCGTCCGTTTCAATTTCGATGAGACCAAGACCGCGTTCTGTCACATCGCAGATAACAACGGCCTTCGGGTCCGCCTGCCGGACAATGGCTTCGAGCGTGTTGAAGGCTGCCTTTAGCTCCTGCATCCGCTGGGGATCCACGATGCGCACCTGCGGGGTCTTGCGCTTCTTTTCAAGCATATCGATGAACTCTTCGATGGACTCGTCTTCGTTCGGGGTGTGCTCGTTGTCGTTCGGCATAGCGGTTCCCTCCTGTCTGCATCTGTGTTTTTTGTGAACGTTTTTCCCAGCGAAGAGCCGGGATATAAACGACGGTAAGCTGCACGTCGCAACTTACCGTCTTCTCTTTAGGGATATTTAGAAGCTGGCGACGACTGCGCCGTTATACGTTTTGGCGATGAAGTTCTTGACGTCGTCCGTCTTGAGAGCGGCGACGAGCGCCTTGGTCTTTGCGCTGTCGAGGTCGGCCTTGCGAACGGCGATGATGTTCGCATAGGTCTGCGCGGCGGTGCCCTTTGCGTCCTCGGTTGCGAGTGCGTCAGAAACCTTCAGACCGGCGGAGAGCGCGTAGTTGCCGTTGATGACGGCAATGCTGCCCTTGTCGCTGTTTTTGAGCTGGGCGGGGACGGTTGCGGCTTCAACGGTCTTGATGTCGTAGCCGCCGTTGTCGGTGATGTCGAGGGTGGAAACGCCCTTTTCAGCGCTGGCGTCCGCCGGGAGCTTTATAAGGCCCTCCTGCTGGAGCAGGAAGAGCGCGCGGGTCTCGTTGCTGTCGTCCGCCGGGATGATGATGGTCGCGCCCTTGGCGAGCGTTTTGAGGTCTGTTACCTCGTTTCCATAGATGCCGTAGGGCTCATAGTGGATGGCCCCTGCGGAGACGAGCTCCGTTCCGTTTCCGGCGTTGTAGCCTTTGAGGTAAGGCTCGTGCTGGAAGTAGTTCGCGTCGATCTCACCGTCGGCCAGGGCCTTGTTCGGGAGAACATAGTCGTCGTAGGTGACGATCTTGAGCGTGTAGCCCTGCTTTGCAAGCGCGTCCTTAATCTGCTCAAGGATTTCTGCGTGCGGCGTGGCGCTTGCGCCGACCGTAATGGTCTTGTCGGCGGTGTCGGAAGCGTTCGGGCTTGCGGAAGCGGAGCTGTCGGCGGCTTTAGTGCCGCAGGCGGCAAGGGAGACAAGGGAAAGCGCGAGGGTCAAAACGAGGATAAGGGATGTAAGCTTTTTCATTTTAGTATTTCTCCTTTTTCAGATTCTATGATTTTTAAAATGCGGATGTTTCGTTGCCTTTGCAGCAACACATTCGTCCAAACCTGAAATTGGCCCGGAGCAGTCTTTCAAAAAGCTGGTTCATCGGCTCTCGTACCTTTCCTGTTATTTGTGGATGCGCTTATCTGTCTTCTGGGCGACCAGCATTCCGGCCTCCTGAATGACCTGAACAATGATGATGGTCAGCAGTACGCAGACCCAGATGATGTCTTTGAGAGATTTCTGATAGCCATAGGTGATGGCGATCTTGCCGAGTCCGCCGCCACCGATCGTTCCGGCCATGGCGGAGTAGCCCAGAATGGTAACCGTCGAAATGACCGCGCCTGTTATGAGCGAGGGCTTTGCCTCCGGGATGAGAACCTTCCAAACGATTGTGAAGGTCGGCGTACCCATGGCCTTTGCAGCTTCGATGACGCCGAGGTCAACTTCCTTGATGGAGGACTCGACCATGCGTGCGACATAGGGCGCGGCAGCGATGACGAGGGTTACGATCATGGCCTTGTTGCCGAGACTGGAGCCGACGATGGCCTTTGCCGCCGGAAGCATGGCGACCATGAGAATGATGAACGGAATGCTGCGGAAGGCGTTCACAAGGATGCCGACAATTCGGTTGAGCCAGCCGATGGGATGGATCCCCTCCGGGTCCGTTACAAAAAGGAGCAGGCCCAGCGGCAGACCGATGAGGTAGGCGACGGCGGTCGAGATGAGCGTCATGTAAACGGTTTCCCAGACGCCGAGCTGGAGAATGCCGTCGTTCCAGAGCTTTATCATGAGATCAGAAAACATCTCAAAGCGCCTCCTCGCTGAATTTCATGCCGCTGGCGTTGAGCCAGGCCATGATCTTGTCGGCTTCGTTCTTTTCCTCGGGGAGCTGAACGATGATATGGCCGTAGGCCTTGCCGTCGATGTCCTTTGTGTCCGCGAAGATGATGTTGACGGCGACCTGACAGGAGAGAATCATGTCCGCAAGGACAGGTCGGGTGGATTCTTCGCCGTCGAAAATGATGCGGACACGGCGGTCGCCGATTTTTTTCTGCGCGAGCGGTGACTGCGGAAGAATGAGATTTTTGGCAATGTCCGACTGCGGATTCGTGAAAACGTCCGAAACGTTTCCGACCTCGGCGATACGGCTCTGGTCAATGACGGCGACGCGGTCGCAAATCTGGTCAATGACGCGCATTTCGTGCGTGATGACGATAATCGTGACGCCGAGCTTTTGGTTAATCTCCTTTAAGAGATGTAAAATGGACTGCGTCGTGTTCGGGTCGAGGGCGCTTGTGGCCTCGTCGCAGAGCAGGTACTTCGGGTCGGTCGCAAGGGCACGGGCGATGGCGACGCGCTGCTTTTGTCCGCCGGAGAGCTGAGAGGGGTAGGCACCGGCTCTGTCCGAAAGTCCGACAAGCTCCAGAAGGTCCGCAGCCTTTTTATGGGCTTCCTTTTTTTTGACGCCTGCGATTTCGAGCGGATAGGTGACGTTCTGCGTCACGGTGCGCTGCTCAAAGAGGTTAAAGCTCTGAAAAATCATGCCGATGCGGCGACGGACCTTTAAAAGCTCCTTCTGCGGCAGCTCTGTCAGCGACTGACCGTCCAGAATGACCTCGCCGGAGCTTGGCTTTTCCAGAAGATTGATGCAACGCACAAGCGTCGATTTGCCCGCGCCGGAAAGGCCGATGATGCCGAATATCTCGCCGTCCCGAATGGTCAGATCAATGTCCCGGAGTGCGGTGATGGAGGCGTCCTTTGTTATGTAAGTTTTGTTCAGGTTTTTTATCTCTATCATATACAGAAGACCTCGCAGTTAAAGTGAAACGCGTCCGCAAAGAACCCCGTGAGACGGAATTCTTTGCGGATGATGATACATATAACGATATCACATTAAGGCTGTAAAGTCAAAGAAATTGCGGGCCTTTCTGCATATTGTATGAATATTCACTTTTTTTCGCCGAGTGCGTCCTCAAGTGTGCGCCAGCCCAGTACCGCGCACTTGACGCGGGCGGGCATATGCGAAATGTCCCGGAATGCCTGCGCATCCTCAAGCATATCGAGCGCTTCTTCATCTGTCACCTCGCCCTTGATCATGCCGAGGAAGGTGTCGGAGAGCCTTCTCGCTTCGTCCACGGTTTTGCCTTTTATCAGCTCGATCATAATGTTGGCGGACGCCTGCGAAATGGCGCATCCGTTTCCGATGAAGGCCGCGTCTTCAATGACGCCGTTTTCAATGCGTAGCTCGAGCGTGATGTCGTCGCCGCAAGAGGGATTGACGCCCTCCTTAACGGCGGTCGCGTGCTCGAGCGTGTGCTTGTTTTCCGTTGCGCGGCTGTTTTCCGTGATGATCTGCGTGTAGATCTGGTCAAGCTCCATAGCCGAGCCACCTCCTAACTTTTAATAAACCTTCCGCGAGCGCGTCAACGTCGTCCGTCGTGTTGTAAACGGCGAAGCTCGCGCGGCAGCAGGACGAAAGTCCCAGATGCCGCAGCAGCGGCTGCGCGCAGTGGTGACCCGCCCGGATGCAAACCGCGTCTGCGTCCAGAACGGTCGCAACGTCGTGCGGGTGGACCTCGTCAAGGTTGAAGGCGATTGCGCCGTAGTGCTGCCCCTCCGGCGTTCCATAAACGGTGATGTGCTCGAGCGACGAGAGCCTTTCCCACGCGTAGCGGTAAACCCTGTCCTCGCGCTTTTGGATTGTCTCGAAGCCGAGGCTGTTCATCCAGTCGATCGCCGCAGCCAAACCTACAGCGCCGCCTGCATTCTGCGTTCCGGCCTCAAACTTTTCGGGCAGGGGAGCCCATGTGGCGTCCTGCTCGCGGACGGTCTCAATCATGTCGCCGCCTGTCAAAAACGGGGGCATGGCCTCTAAAAGCTCTGTTTTTGCCCACAAGACGCCGATGCCGAGCGGTGCGTAGAGCTTGTGACCGGAAAAGACCAGAAAGTCCGCATCGAGCTTTTGCATGTCGAGCTTTAAATGCGGCGCGCTTTGCGCGGCGTCGAGGACTGTGACGGCCCCGATCTCATGCGCGCGGGCGAAAACCTTTTGAACGGGGGAGAGAAGACCGAGGACGTTTGAGACGTGCGTCAGCGCGACGAGCTTCACGCCCTTTGTGAGCTTCTTTTCGATCTCCACGTCCGGGATGACGCCCGACTGGTCGGTGTAGAGATATTCGAGCGTCGCCCCGGTCGCACGGCAGACCTGCTGCCACGGGACGAGGGTGCTATGGTGTTCCAAGATGGAGATGACGACCCGGTCGCCCGCGTGCAGGTTGCTCATGCCCCATGAATAGGCGATTAGATTCAGAGACTCTGTCGCGTTCCGGGTGAAAATGACCTCCTCCGGCTTTGCGTTCAGAAACTTCGCGACCGTGCCGCGCGCTTTTTCGTAGACCTCTGTCGCCGTTTCACCGAGGGTGTAGACACCCCTGTGTGGGTTCGCATTTTGCTCGAGGTAGAATTGATTCGCGGCGTCCAAAACCGCCTGCGGCCTCTGCGTCGTCGCGCCGCTGTCGAGATAGACAAGGCGCTTTCCGTCCTGCTTCTGTTTCAAAAGCGGGAATTGTTCCATGATTTCGTCAGTCAAGCTGCATCCTCCTCCCGAGGTAGTCGTTGATCTTGCTTTGCAGTCCCTCGTCCGGGATTTTCGCGATGGTCGGGTTAAACTGCGCTTCAATCTCAAGCTGCTTTGCCTGCGCCTCGGTCAGTCCGCGCGACTGGAGATAGAAGAGGACGGCGGCGTTTATTTTGCCGATGGTCGCCGCGTGCTGGCCCTCGACGTCCTCCTCGTCGCAGAGAATGAGGGGCACGGTGCGGTTGCGAGCGTCGGGGCTGAAAAGGAGCGTGTTTTCGGCCTCGTGGCCGACGGCGCGTCTGGCCCCGTTTCTAAAGTCGATGGTGCCACGATAGACCTTGTCGCTCTCGCCCAAAAGCGCTCCGGCAGCGTTCATCTGGCTGACGGTCTTTTTGCCGGTGTGGCGAGCAACGTAGTTTAAGTCGATGCGGCGTTTTTCGTCGCCAAAATAGATCGTGTCGCTTATAAAGCTGCTCTGGTAGCCTGCGAGTAGGGCAAAAGCGCCTGTAAACGCCGCCTCGCCGCCAAGCTCGGTCTGCACCAGCTCGACCTTTGCCCGGTCGCCGAGCTTTACGCCGACGTCGCTGTAATGGCGGCTCTGATCGCTCAAAAGCTGAACCTGAACGAGCTTTACCTCCGCGCCCTCGTCCACCAGGATTTTTGTGAGTCCCGTGTGGAAAGCGGGCGTGTCGTCCCCGGAGACGTAGGACTGCAAAATGGTCACGCGGCTGCCGGGCTTTGCGTGGATGAGTGTCACGTCCGCAACGGACTTGTTATGTTTAAATTCGTAGGGAAGGGCGATAAGCTGTTGCCCGGCTCCCTCCGGCACCTCAATGAGATGGTAGTCCGTGCAGTGCCCGGCGGCAAAATCCGCCGCTTCGTGGCCCATGCCGGTTTTGATCTCCGCAAATTCGGGCGGGAGAACCTGCCTTTTGCCGCCCGCTTCCATGAGTGGGAAGACTGCGCTGTTTACGCCGAGGCGGTTCCACGTCGGCACCGGAAGTTCGTTTACTCTATTTAATGTTTCCTGCATTTTGTTTCACCTCCTGCGGCTTAAAAAGCCTTGCTGTCCATTTCGAGCTTAATGAGGTTGTTCATCTCGACTGCGTATTCGAGCGGCAGCTCCTTTGCGATCGGCTCCGCAAAGCCGCTGACGATCATCGCGCGCGCGTCCTCTTCGCTAATACCGCGCGACATAAGGTAGAAAATGGCCTCGTCGCTGATGCGGCCGATCTTGGCCTCGTGACCGACGTCTGATTCGTCGTTTCGGATATCCATGGCTGGGATTGTATCTGAACGAGAGATGCTGTCAAGCATCAGTGATTCACAGGAGACGGCCGATTTGCTGCCGACGGCTTCTTTTCCAATCGTGACGGCACTGCGGAAGATGCACGCGCCGCCATCCTTGGAGATGGACTTGGTCGAAATGTGCGAGCTTGTGTGCGCGCCGGTGTGAACGACTTTCGCGCCCGTGTCGAGCTGTTGGCCCTTTCCGGCAAAGGTGATGCCGGTGAACTCCATGCGGCTGTTGTCGCCCTTCAAAATAGTCATCGGATAGAGGTAGGAGGTGTGCGACCCGAAGGAGCCGGACACCCATTCCATGGTGCCGCCTTTCTGAACGAGCGCGCGCTTGGTGTTGAGGTTATACATGTTCTTTGACCAGTTTTCAATGGTCGAGTAGCGAAGCCGTGCACCCTCTCCAACGTAGAGCTCAACGCACCCGGCGTGGAGGTTTGCAACGTTGTATTTCGGGGCGGAGCAGCCCTCGATGAAGTGCAGATAGGCGCCCGGCTCGACGATTATGAGCGTGTGCTCGAACTGCCCCGCGCCTGCCGCGTTCAGCCGGAAATAGGACTGGAGCGGGATGTCAACATGGACCCCTGCGGGCACATAGACGAACGAGCCGCCGGACCAGACGGCCCCATGCAGCGCCGCGAACTTGTGGTCGGTTGGGGGGACAAGCTTCATGAAATGCTCTTTGACAAGGTCCGCGTATTCGCCCGTGAGCGCGCTTTCCATGTCGGTGTAGACGACACCCTGCGCCGCGACCTCCTCTCGGACGTTGTGGTAGACAACCTCGGAGTCGTACTGCGCGCCGACGCCTGCTAAGGATTTGCGTTCCGCCTCCGGGATGCCAAGGCGCTCAAAGGTGTTTTTGATGTCGTCCGGGACCTCCTCCCACTTGCCGCGCATCGGCGTGTCGGGGCGGACATAGGTGACGATCTCCTTCATGTTCAGCCCGTCAATCGGGGGACCCCAATTCGGAATTTGAAGCTTATTGTAGATGTCCAGCGATTTGAGCCGGAAGTCGAGCATCCACGCGGGGTCATGTTTTTCCTTGCTGATCTGCGCGACGATCTCCGGCGTGAGACCCGCATCGGCTGCGAAGGAAGGGTGCTCGTCGTAACGAAAATCGTAGAGCGAGCGATCAACCTCCTTGATTTGGACTCTGTTTGGTGTGCTCATTTTGACGCACCTTCTTCGATACCGCGGAAGCCCTCGCGGCTGATCTCTTCAATCAGCTCCGGGCCGCCGCTGCGGATGATCTTTCCGCCCGCAAGAACGTGTACATAATCGACCTTGAGGTCTTCGAGAATTTTTGCATTGTGCGTAATGATTAAAAGCGCGTTTTCGTCCGTTTTGTAGCGGCGGATGCCCTCGGAAACGGTCTTGACCGCGTCTACGTCGAGACCGGAATCGGTTTCGTCCAGCATCGCGAGCTTACNNCGCCTTTTTCTTTTCGCCGCCTGAGAAGCCGACGTTCAGATAGCGCTGCGCGTAGGACTCGTCCATGTTCAAAGACTGCATGATGCCCTTTTGCTCCTTTTGAAACGCAAAGAGCTTGAGCGGCGCACCGCCCGTGACCGCGCGCTTGCTCACGCGGAGAAAGTCCTCAAGCGTCACGCCCGACACCTCCTCGGGGGACTGGAACGAGAGAAAAAGGCCTTTTCTTGCCCGCGCGTCGGTCGTAAGCTTTGTGATATTCTCGTG
>DEMY01000020.1:5408-5770 GCA_002359425.1 Clostridiales bacterium UBA2658 | reverse complement strand
GTTTGGACCCATGAGAACATGTGTCTCGCCCTTGCGGATCGTGAGGTCGAGGCCGGTCAAAATTTCCTTTCCGTCCACGCCTGCGCGAATGCCCTGTACCTTTAATAATTCGTCTGCCATGATGTATCGTCAACTCCTGTCAGAAATAATAGATAAATGAACGGATTTGTATGTTTAAATACACACTATTCCTATATGGAATATAATATACCGTTTTTCCGAAATGTCAATCCTATTAACCTACTTTTTTAGAGTGATTTAAATTTTTCTTTTATACGCGTTTGGAGAGTGTAAAACAGCCTGCTTTTTGAACCCATTCGGCAGTTCTTTGCAGTCTTTTCAAAGGCTCTGTATTTCTGGCG
>DEMY01000020.1:0-5362 GCA_002359425.1 Clostridiales bacterium UBA2658 | reverse complement strand
TAGGTTTTCGTCCGGGCACCAGTTCCAAAATTCTATGCGGCTGTGGCGGTTTACCCCCGGCTGCGCGCCAGCCCGCCAGAAAAGCCGTGCGTACCATCGAAAATAATGCCCCCTCCGCGTCGTCGTATTCGCGCCGCTCCAAAAAGTCTCCAAATGCCTTTTCAAAATCATAGCTCATCATAGCGCTCGCCTCCGCGTATTTACTTCGTAATACGGGTATATTACCACTAGATTGCACAATTTACAACATAGTTCGGGTATTTACACGAATTACGGGGACCAAATGCAATAGGGTTCCCGCTACAATAGGAGCGGGAGGTGTGTCATGGATTCAAAACACTACAAGGCCTACATTCAAATAGGCCTGAACATTCTGCACTATCGCAAGGAACAGGGGCTGACGCAGGAGCAGCTTGCTGACCTGATTGGTTACAGCAGAAATCAGCTTCAGCGCGTGGAAACAGCGAATGCCGCGCCCACCGTGGCAATTCTAATGGATATCTCCGACGCGCTGCAAATTCCAATCGAAAAGTTCTTTGAAATGCGCTGAATACCTATAATAAAAACGGAGCCAGTCAACAGACTGGCTCCATTTTGCTTTGTGAGGTTTATTTTTTCAAAAGCTTTTTGAGATCCTCCTCCGGCGTTGAGATCGGCGCGATGCCGTAGTTCTCAACGAGGAGGTTCAAAACGTTCGGGGACAGAAATGCCGGAAGCGACGGCCCGAGCAGGATGTTTTTGATGCCAAGGTGGAGAAGTGTGAGCAGGATGCAGACGGCCTTTTGCTCATACCAAGACAGGACGAACGAAAGCGGCAGTTCGTTTACCCCGCAGCCAAACGCACCGGCGAGGGCAACGGCGACCTCAATGGCTCCGTAGGCATCGTTGCATTGACCCATATCAAGGATGCGCGGCAGGCCCGCGACCGTTCCGAGGTCGAGGTCATTGAAGCGGTACTTGCCGCAGGCGAGCGTCAAAATGGCGGAGTCGGCGGGGGTCTGCTTTACAAAATCCGTATAATAATTTCTGCCCGGCTTTGCTCCGTCGCAGCCCGCGACGAGGAAGAAGTGGCTGATTTGTCCCGCCTTGACGGCTTCGACANNGATGCCGGTGAATTTCTGTTCCTCAGCATAACCGCCGAGCGCGAGTGCCTTTTCGATGACGGGCGTGAAGTCCTTGTCCTCGCCGATGTGGACGGCTCCGGGGAAAGAGACGACCTCGGTGGTGAAAACGCGGTCGGCATAGGAACCCTTCGGCGGCATGAGGCAGTTGGTGGTGAAAAGGACCGCGCCTGGAATGTCCGCAAATTCCTTCTGCTGGCTCTGCCACGCGGTGCCAAAATTGCCCTTGAGCTGCGGGTATTTTTTGAGTTCCGGGTAGGCGTGCGCCGGGAGCATTTCACCGTGTGTGTAGATATTCACGCCCTTGCCCGCCGTCTGCTCCAAAAGCAGTTTCAGGTCGCACAGATCGTGGCCGGTGACAACGATGAACGGGCCTTTTTCAACGGAGAGCGGCACCGTCGTCGGCACGGGCGTGCCGTAGGTTTCTGTGTTGGCCTTGTCGAGAAGCGCCATGCATTTGAGGTTCACTTCTCCGGTTTTAAGGACGAGGGGCAGCAGTTCGTTCATGCCGCCGTTTCCGCCAACAGCGGCAAGGCCCTCGTAGAAAAAGTCTGTCACTGTGTCGTCTGTGTAGCCGAGCACCGCCGCGTGATAGGCGTAGGCGGCCATGCCGCGCAGACCAAAGAGAATGAGGGACTTAAGACTGCGGATGTCCTCGTCGGCGCTCCAGACGCTGTCCATGTCGTAGTCCGCTGCGTTCGGCGCAAGCGCGTGGACGGCGTCGGCGCGCTTTTGGACCGTTTCGGCGTTAAAGTTCACGTTTGTGATGGTGGTGAAAAGCCCAGCGAGCATTTCGCTGTCCGCCGCCTTTGATGGGGATTTTCCGCCTGCGTCAAGGGCGAGACCGACGAGCGCGCCGGTCAGCTTATCCTGTAATCTTGCAACGTCCGCGGGTTTTCCGCAGACGCCCGCGCGGCCTGTGCAGCCCTTGCAGCCGGCTGTCTGTTCACACTGGAAGCAAAACATTTCACTCATTTTTGACATCTCCTTATTTCTTGTACGCCTTGCGGCGTTTGTTCTTTATTAGTCAAGAATTTCACCGTCGGTCGAGATTGTAACGACCTGCCACGGAATCATTTTGCCGCTGTTTTGAAGGGCCTTCATGACCGCCTGCTCGATGCCGCCGCAGCAGGGCACCTCCATGCGCACGACTGTGACGCTTTTAATGTCGTTGTTTTTGAGGATTTCGGTGAGCTTTTCAGAGTAGTCAACGTCGTCGAGCTTTGGACAGCCGACAAGGGTGATGTGGTTTTTGATGAAGCGCTCGTGGAAGTCCGCGCGGGCGTAGGCCGTGCAGTCTGCCGCAACCAGCAGCTTTGCGCCCTTGAAATACGGGGCGGTCACCGGAACGAGCCGAATCTGAACGGGCCACTGGGAAAGCTGAGAGGGGGCCTCACAGCACTGCACCGGCGCGGAAGCCGGGGACTCCTGCCGGCGGGCGATGACCTTTGCCTGTGTGCCCGGACAGCCGCAGGGGAGCGGGGCCGCTGTTTTGGCCTTGTTTTCCGCAAGGGCCTTTTCGTCGTAAGCCGCCGCCTCGCGCTCGGTAAAGCGGATGGCGCCGGTCGGGCAGCCCGGCAGGCAGTCACCGAGACCGTCGCAGTAGTCGTCGCGCAGGAGCTTCGCTTTGCCGTTCACCATGCCGATCGCGCCTTCGTGACATGCCGCCGCGCATGCGCCGCAGCCGTTGCACTTTTCTTCGTCTATTTCAATAATCTTTCGTTTCATTTTTATGCGCCTCCTTGACTTTCTGGCGACAGCATACTATACTGTCGCCAACAAGTCTGTTGTAAATACAACGAAAGTGCAGCTTTATGAAAGAATTTTTACCAATATTAAAAAAATCCCCACTCTTTGAAGGGCTTGGGGAAAAAGAGATTGACGCCATGCTCTCCTGCCTTGGCGCAGAGAAAAAAAGCTATGAAAAAGACGCGTTCGTCTATCGGACAGGCGAGCACGTCGAGAGCGTCGGCCTTGTACTGTCTGGCCGGATCCATGTGGTGCGGGAGGACTTCTGGGGAAACAGCAACCTTGTCGCGGTCATCGAACCGGGGCAGACTTTCGCTGAGAGTTATGCCTGCACCGGAATGCCCCTTGCCGTGAGTGCGGTGGCGAGCGAAAAAACGGAGGTTTTGTTTCTGNNGCATTTACCGGGTGCTGACGACCTGCTCAAACGCCTGCGAGTTCCATGCGCGGCTTGTGCGGAATCTCTTGTCTGTTCTCGCGCTGCACAATTTGAAAATGAACGAAAAGCTCACGCATGTGACCCAGCGGACGCTGCGGGAAAAGCTTCTGTCCTATCTCTCCGACGAGTCCGCGCGGGCGGGCGGCCCGCGCTTTGATATTCCGCTCAACCGCCAGCAGCTCGCAGACTATCTGTCTGCCGACCGCTCCGCGCTTTCAAGCGAGCTTGGAAAAATGCGGGACGAAGGTGTGATCACTTTTGAAAAAAACCATTTTGAGTTATTATAGCGGGAATGAAATCAAATGCCCCTTTCAGTGCGTGAAAAACGCACGGAAAGGGGCATTTCGCCTTCATTACGCTGCTTTTTTAATGTCAATCACGACGTATTCGCAATGATGCTCCGTTCGCACGGCGTATCCCCAGCCGGCGGCGCCGGAGGTCACGATGAGCTGGTAGCTTCCGTATGCGTGCTGACCGTAGCTGACGTGCGCGGGGTTGAAAAGGTCCGCAATGATGCCGCAGTGCCAGATCTGTCCGCCGTGCGTGTGGCCGGAAAGCTCAAGATCGTAACCGGCCTTGCGGCTTTCCCGGAGATCCTTCGGCTGGTGATCCGCTAAAATGAGAAAATCGCTTTGGTTGACGTTTTGCAGCAGCGCCGCCGCCGGTTCTCGGTCCGTTTCGCTCCGGTCGCGCCGGCCGATCAGCGTGAGATCGCCGCCTATGCGCACGCTCTCATCTTCCAGAATGCGGATGCCCGCGTCCGTGAGCGCCTTTTGCAGCTCGTTCGCCGTATAGTTTTTGTGCCGGACATATTCGTTCTTGTCGTGGTTTCCGAAAACATAGTAAATGCCACAGCGGCTTTCCATGCCGCCGAGCGTCTTTGCGGCGGCGAGCATCTCGTCCTTTGTTGTGCTCTCGTCAAAAATATCGCCTGCGAGAACGATAAAGTCGGGCTCCGTATCCGAGATACGGTCGCAGATGGTTTGGAGCTTTTGGGTATCCATTGTTGTGCCGAAATGCAGGTCGGACAGGAGTACCGCGCGGTAACCCTCGTCCCGGATGTTCTTCTGCGTCAAAACGGTGTCGTTCGTCTCACGAATCTGCTGCATGTTCCAATAGCCATAGCTGAAAAGAAGCGCCGTACAGATGATGGGTACAAGCCCTGTGCGCCAGAGCGCCGTCCATCTTGGATGCGGCTTTTTGGAGAGCCTTTTAACGAGGCGGTTTGCAAGGTCCATCGTGAGCGAAAACAGCATCAAGTAGAGCAAAACGACGGCCCAAAGACTCCAGATGTATCCCGCCGGCAATACCATGGCGGCTGCGGCGATACCCGCGAGAAGCTTTTTTCTTTTTTCGCTCAGACCGCCGCCGTACCAGTCTGCGATGCGGCGGAAATAGCCGTAGAGATATTGCCAAACCAGAAGCAGCAATGGGATGACGGCGAGAAAATAATAGACAATATGCATGCGCGNNTCGACCCGGAGGCCGCGGGGCGGCGCGTACTTGTAAATATTGTGCCCATTCCGGGCCTTTGATGCAAGCACAGAAAGATTATTTTGCGTTTACAAATTGTTCAAAGCGCGCGGTGGGTAGATCGCGGCAAATGCCGAAGCGGCGAATCTCATAACGGTCCGCGCCGTCGTAGTAATAACCCTTTTTGGTCGTGACAGCATAGTCGTAGTAATTTCCAACGAGCTTCAGGACGTTTTTGTCATAGGAACCCTCGGGAAAAGAGAGGATTGTTATTGGCTTTCCCGTGATTTCCTCGAGCTGGGCCTTGGAATCCGCCATCTCCGTTTTCAGGTCCGCGACGCTCATGCCGGCGAGCTTTTTATGATGGACCGTGTATCTCTGGATGGAGACAAGGTCGCTCATGGCAGCCATCTGGTCGCCGGAGAGGAATTCCGGCGAGCCGTAAACCCCCGCAATCATAAAGATCGTGGCGTGAATACCGTATTTTTTTAAAACGGGATAGGCTGTTGTGTAATTGTCAACATAACCGTCGTCAAAGGTGACGAGCACAGGCTTTTTGTATTTTGAGGCGTTTTTCAAATCG
>DEMY01000021.1:8425-13859 GCA_002359425.1 Clostridiales bacterium UBA2658 | reverse complement strand
GCAGGTCCGTCCAAGGCTCTGGTGGATACGGTCTGCAATCTCCTTGCCGTCATCCGTGATGATCATGACGGACTTGCCCTGTTCCATGCCGTTTTCGACCATGTCGATAATTTTTGAGGTTATAAAATAGGTCAGCAAACTGTAGAGCGCGCGGTCAAGACCGAAGAGAATGCCGGCAGTGCCGTATATAATAATGTTGATGCCAAAAATGATCTGGCCAACAGAAAATTCAACATTNNTCCGCCGTTTCGCAGGATGATCCCAACGCCGGCGCCCAAAAGCACCCCGCCGAAAACAACGACTAAAAGCACCTGGTCCGTGACCGCTGGCAGGTCGTGGAACACCTCCAGCAAAATCGAAAAAAGCACCATGGAAAAAATAGCCCTTACAAGAAAGGTCTTTCCCAGCCGCCGCATGCCAACGATGACAAACGGGATGTTGAGTATGATAATGAGCACACTCAGCGGAAAGCCAGAGAGTTGGTTTATGATCATGCTCACGCCGACAATGCCGCCGTCCAGAATCGTGAACGGCACCAAAAACTCCTCCAGTGCAAACGCCGCGGCCAGCGCGCCGATGGCAAGAAAGATATAGGGTACGACATGGTCCTTAAAAAAGTCCTTTGCAGTCGCTTCTTTTTTCATATAACACCTCCAGAATAAAAAAGCGGCACATGGAGCTTTCCATGTGCCGCTTGCGTTTACAGGGTTTAGTTCATCGGCGGCATGGGCTCCATAAAAAGCAATTGCTTTACGATGGGGTGCAGGCAGTCGTGGACGTAGGTTTCAATCTCGCCCCGATCGACCAAGGAGGCAAGCTCCGGGTCGAACGGGAGCTTTGCCACCGCGCGGATGCCGTATTTTTCGGCAATCTCGTCGATGTGGCTCTCGCCAAAGATAGAGTATTTTTCGCCGCAGTGCGGGCAGACCGTGTAGCTCATGTTCTCGACGATGCCGATGATGGGGATGTTCATCTTTTCGGCCATCTTGACGGCCTTTTCAACGATCATACTCACAAGTTCCTGAGGGCTTGTGACAACGACAAGGCCGGAGATTGGGATGGACTGGAACACGGTCAGCGCAACATCGCCCGTTCCGGGAGGCATGTCGATGAACATGTATTCCTCGTCCTCCCAGATAACGTCCGTCCAAAACTGCGTGACGGCGCCCGCAATAACGGGACCGCGCCAGATGACGGGGTCCGTTTCGCTGTCCAAAAGGAAGTTGATAGACATCAGGTCGATGCCGTTTTTGCTTTTCATCGGGAAAAGCGACGTTTCGGTGCCCTCGGGGTGGCCATGGACGCCGAAGGCGCGGGGGATGGAGGGGCCAGTAATATCCGCATCCATAATCGCGGTCTTGAAGCCGTGCTCGTTTGTATTGACGGCCAACAGCGAAGTAACGAGGGATTTGCCGACGCCGCCCTTCCCACTCACAACACCAATGACGCGCTTGACGCGGGAAAGCTCGTTGAGCTTTTCCTTGTCAGTATAGCCTTGCGCTCGTTTTATGGTGATTTTCGGCAGTTCTCCGTTTGCCGGAGTACCGGTTTGATTTTCACTCATGAGTTTCAATCAGTTCCTTTCATAAATTTTGTATGGATTTATTATATACGCGGAAGACGGGGAATGTCAACAAAAGACCTGTGCGAGTTCTTTAGCGCACTCAAAAAACGCTGAAAAGCACATCCTTCGCAGTTTTTGCATATCCGGTGCAAATATTCGGAAACGCGGCGCATACGCCGCATCAATCGCGCGGATGTGTATAAAGTTCGTCAATTTGTCTTGAAAGTTTTAAAAATCCGTGTTATAATAATAGTTAACTGTGAAACAATCTGTTTTCGGACAGTTTTTTCTTTTTAACATTCAAGCGGGGCCTGCAACCTTTTTGCTCCGCGCTGGGAGGCAACTTTGTGAAAAAGGATCGCATATCCAATAACGTCATCCGGCGTTTGCCCATGTACCTGCGCAAGCTGGACGAACTGCTTGCCCATGGGGTTGATCGCATCTCCTCCGGGGAGCTTGGAAAGCAAATGGGGCTTACGCCATCTCAAATACGCCAGGATTTCAGTTGCTTCGGCGAATTCGGCCATCAGGGCTACGGGTACAGGGTCGCGGAGCTTCGCGAGCAGGTTTCCCGTATTTTAGGAATGCACGAAGGCTACACGATCGCAGTCGTCGGCGTCGGTAACCTCGGCCATGCACTTATGGAAAATTTCGGATTCGAGGAGCAGGGCTTCCGTCTCGTCGCGGCTTTCGATTTGAACCCGGACGTCGTCGGCAAGGTCATCAAGGGCGTCACAGTGCACGACAGCAGCGAGCTTTCCTCGTGGCTGCGCAACAACCCGACGGACATCATCGTTCTCACCGTTCCGCGCACCATCGCGCGCAGCGTCGCGCAGGAGGCCGCGGACAGTGGCGTGCGCGGCATCTGGAACTTCACAAACATTGAACTCGAGCTTGACCGCCCCGACGTGCGTGTCGAGAACATCCATTTCTCCGATAGTCTGCTGACGCTCGGCTACTTTCTCGCAGAGCAGGACGCAGCAGAGAACGGTTAAAGGCAGTTTTGCCGGGAGGCATCATGTTCAAAAAAGCCATAGGACTCACAGGAGCGCTGCTCGCCCTCGTCCTCACAGCGGGCTTTGCGCTCGCCGCGGGAGCGGCCGGGGGAGCGGGCGACCCGCTCGTCACAAAAAGCTACGTGGATGGTACCTTTTCAAATAACGTCCTGTCCCTTCCGCTTGAGAACCTTTCGGACACATTCATGGGTCTGCAATACAAGATCAAGCAGTCCGGCGGCGGAACGGGTGTCACCGTGGCGCAAGCCGCGAAAAACGGTGTCATAAAGCTCATAGCCGGTTCCGGCCTCACTCTCGTTTCCGGCTCTGGAACGCTCGCCTCCTGCGCCGGAACGGTCATCGACTTGACGGACGGGAAGGCTCTTTCAACCGGCGCATCTATTCCCGCGGGCCACAGGCTGCTCGCGGCGGAAAACACGTCCGCCAGCGTCTCTCTAACCGAAGCGTCCCAGCTTGCCATCTACGGCAGCACAAGCTACGGCGGCACAGCCAAGCTCTCCTTTGAGGACGTGCCCGAGGGCGCGTGGTACTATAACGACGTGCTCTACGCCGTGCAAAAGGGCTTTGTCTCCGGCTGGAGCGCAACCACCTACGCCCCCGGCGAGGGACTCACTGTGGCAGAAGCGATAAAGCTTGCTTCCTGCATGAACCAGCTCCATGAAACCGGCAGCGTCATGCTCCAAAACGGCTCCAAGGTCTGGTACCAGACCTATGTCGATTATGCGCTCGAAAAAAAGCTCATTGCCGGAGCCTATGCCGACTACAACGCCAAAATCACGCGCACAGAATTTATAAAAATCTTTTATAATGCGCTGCCCGAGTCGGAATACGCCCCAAAGAACGCCATCGCCGATAACGCCATTCCGGACGTCAAAACAACGGACGCAAATGCCAAACAAATTTACGCTTTCTACCGTGCGGGTATCCTGACCGGCGCGGTGGGCGGCGCTTTCAACCCGTCGCAAAACGTCCAGCGCAGTGAGGTCGCCGCAATCATGACCCGCATGTTCGACGCTTCGGCCAGAAAATCTGTCACCCTGTAAATTTTTTAAATCGCAAAATAGCCTGCCCGCGCGGACGTGTGGGCAGGCCGTTTTTTCGGGAGGGACTCACATGTCAGACACCATCGCCGCTATCGCGACTGGAAACGTCGTCTCCGCTATCGGTATCGTCCGCCTTTCCGGGGATCGGGCCATCGAAACGGCGGAGGCAGTCTTTACGCCGCTCTCTGGAAAAAGGCTTTCCGAATATCCCGACCGGGAGCTCGTTTTCGGCGTTTTAAAAAACAGAAAAGGAGAAACGCTCGACCGCTGTCTCGCAACCGTCAGCCGCGCGCCAAAAAGCTATACGGGGGAGAACACCGCCGAGCTTCAATGCCACGGCTCGCCCACCGTTCTGCGGCTTGCGCTGGAGGCACTTTTTGATAACGGAGCGCGGCAGGCAAAACCGGGCGAATTTACAAAGCGCGCATTTTTAAACGGCCGCATGGATCTCACGCAGGCGGAGGCCGTCATTGACCTCATCGACGCGGACACAGCCGAATGCGCGAAAAACGCCGCCGGTCAGCTCGGCGGGGCAATCCGCAAAAAGACGGACGCCCTTTACGATAGTCTTGTGGACGTCTGTTCTCACTACCACGCCGTCGTTGACTACCCGGACGAGGGGGTTGAGGATTTCGAGCTGCAAGCCTATGAGAAGACGTTTCAGGACGCGAAAGCGCAGCTTTCAGCACTGCTTTCGAGCTTTGAGCGCGGACGGATCATGAAGCAGGGCGTCCGCGCGGCGATTTTGGGCAGGCCGAACGCGGGAAAGTCCTCGCTCCTGAACGCGCTTTTGGGCTATGAGCGCGCCATCGTGACGGATATTCCCGGCACAACGCGCGACACCGTTGCCGAGCGTGTGACCCTAGGCGGCGTGAAGCTGATACTGTCCGACACCGCTGGTGTGCGGGAAACAACCGACCCCGTCGAAAAACTCGGCGTTGACCGGGCACGGAGGGCGGCGGAGGAAAGCGAGCTGGTGCTTGCCGTTTTCGACGGCGGCGCGGCGCTCGCAAGCGAGGACCGGGCGGTCATAACCGCCGCCAAAGCCGTCTCGAAGCGCATTGCAGTCATCAATAAAACGGACCTTCCGCAACGCTTGAAACCGGCGGATTTTTCCGAGGATTTCGACGCCGTCTGCGAAGTCTCGGCGAAAGAGGGCAGGGGACTCGACGCGCTCTCGAACGCCGTTTCCTCCCTTTTTCCAACTCCGGAAGCGCTAGCCGGGGACATTCTCACAAACGCCCGCCACGCCGACACCGTCACCCGCGCCCTCGCTTCTATAGACGCCGCACTGGAGGCATTGCGAACCGGCGCGACTCCCGACATCGTTTTGACAGAAGCCGAAACCGCCCTTTCCGCCCTCGGTGAGCTGACAGGACGGACCGTACGGGAGGACGTTACGGCAAGGATCTTTGAACGGTTCTGCGTCGGAAAATAAACTGGCAGATANNCGGTTGTAGTTTACAACCGGGGCAACAATGTTTATCCCTGTGGCTGGCCCGTTGTGATCGCGCTGCCCGTGGGAACGATCGCGATGTAGCTCCTCCCGATGCCGAAGGTGACGGGGGTACCGTCGGCAAGCGTATAGACGAAGGGCGCCTTTTCGCTTGAATGGCTCCATGTGATGGGAACAGACTTGCCGTTCACCATAAAATAACCCGAACCGGTTCCAATAAGGTCAACCGCGCGGCGGCCATAGTCGTCTACAAACTTCGTCTCTGCAAAGAGGACGACGAGGTTTTTAAACTTCACAGCCTCCTGCGTCGTGCCGTCGATGTAATCCGAGTCGTACTCCGCGCCGGTGTAATAGC
>DEMY01000021.1:7377-8360 GCA_002359425.1 Clostridiales bacterium UBA2658 | reverse complement strand
TTCGTGCGGTAGCCAAGCTCCTTAGTGCAGGCGAGAACCTTTTCGCCGGTCGTGAACATGCTGTGCTCAATGCCGTATTTCTGGCGGGATTTGTCACGGTAGAAACAGGTATTCGCATAGGCCCCGCGCACGCCGTCGATATCGTCGATCTTCTTGGTCGAGATATCGGAGTAAGCCTGCTCGCTGCCGCCGGCGTGGACAAAGATCGCGTCGTAGGCCTGTGCCACGGTTATGTAGTACGGACGTGCGGAGCGCATGCTACCGATGGCGCCGACGCCGTCAAGGCTCGTGAAGATGCCCTCCAGACGGGTAATGTTTCCCTCGGCAAGCACCTCATAGAGAATGTCGCACTTTGAAACGCCGCACTGGGGCAGGGCGACCTTGATATTGTTGAGCATCACGGCATAGGGACGGACATTGCTGCGGTCGGCGCTCACTTCCTCGCCGGTCAGCGGGTTTTTGAGCGTTTCGGGCGAAGGGGTCTCGGTCGCCGTCTCCGGCGTTGCGCTGTCCACCGACGGTGCGGTCTGCTTGCCGCAGGCGGAAAGAATCAGCGTCATGGCTAAAAGAATGGGAATGAGTTTTTTCATAATATCCTCCGTTCATCAAAGCAGAGCGTAAATGGCAGAACTTGAGAGTTGCCATTCGTTAACATAATACGCCCGCAAAAGGCGGTTGTCAAATCAATTAGAGTGTGCTACAATAAATTAGTTTGCCAGAATAAAGCAAAGGAAGCGTCGAAAATGCACGAAGAAATCGAAAAGGCCGCACGCGAGGCGATGGAGGAGCTTTTGGAGACCGCAAAGGTTTCAAAGGGCCAGCTTGTTGTAATCGGCTGCTCTTCCAGCGAGATCATGGGTGAAAAAATCGGAAAGGGCTCCACGCCGGACGCGGCGCAGGCCGTTCTAAACGGCGTTTTGCCTCTCCTCAATGAAAACGGGCTGTATCTCGCCGCGCAATGCTGCGAGCATTTGAACCGCGCG
>DEMY01000021.1:0-7328 GCA_002359425.1 Clostridiales bacterium UBA2658 | reverse complement strand
TTCCGAAGCCAAAGGCAGGCGGTTCCTTTGCAACGGCGGCTTACCAGTCCTTTCAGGACCCCGTACTCGTTGAGCACGTCAAAGCGGCGGCGGGAATGGACATCGGCTGCACGCTGATCGGCATGCATCTGAAAGACGTTGCAGTTCCCGTCCGGCTCGGCACCAAAAAAATCGGTGAGGCGCTCGTCACTGCGGCGCGCACACGACCCAAATATATCGGCGGCGCACGGGCACAGTACGAATAACGGCTGATCCTTCACTTTGACGATCCGATTCACCAAATGTTCCCGGCAATTTTTAATTGTCATCAATATTTTAATGCTTTAATTTGATGTATGAAGCTGTTATAATACAGAGCATAATCTGCTTTTATGTGGCGGCAGGAGGAATACCAATGTACAAAATTCTGAAAAAGCGTCCCCTCAACGCGGCGGGTACCACGATCGAAATGGTCGTAGACGCGCCGATGGTCGCCCGGAAATGTTTGCCGGGCCAGTTCATCATCTTTCGCATCGATGAATTCGGCGANNACGACCGGGAAAACGGCACCGTGACGATCATGTTCCAACCCGTCGGGCGCTCGACTATGCTCCTCAATCAGCTTGAGGCAGGGGACAGCATTCTTGATTTCGTCGGCCCGCTCGGAAAGCCGTCCAATATGGAAGGTTTAAAGCGTGTTGCAGTCGTGGGCGGCGGCGTCGGCTGCGCAATAGCATACCCGGTCGCAAAAGGTCTTCACGAGCACGGCGTCGAGGTCGATATGATCGCGGGCTTCCGCTCGAAGGACATCGTCATGCTCGAGGACGAAATGCGCGCCGCATGTACAAACCTCTACATCACAACGGACGACGGCTCCTACGTCGAAAAAGGCTTTGTGACGGACAAGCTCAAATCCCTCATAGACAGCGGACGTCAGTACGACGAGGTCGTCGCCATTGGCCCGGGCGTCATGATGAAATTTGTTGCAAAAACCACCGCGCCCTACGGCATTAAAACCGTTGTCTCCCTCAACCCCATCATGATTGACGGCACCGGCATGTGCGGCTGCTGCCGCGTGACGGTCGGTGGCGAAATGAAGTTCGCCTGTGTGGACGGCCCGGAGTTCGACGGCCAGCTCGTCGATTGGGACGAGCTTCTGCGCCGCGGCGCTTTCTATAAGGACGAGGAAACCGAGCAAAAAGAACATGTCTGCAAGCTTACGGGAGGTGTCCGCCATGCCTAATATGTCTCCGACCAAAAACCCCATGCCCGAGCAGGACCCGAACGTCCGCAACAAGAACTTTCTCGAGGTCACGCAGGGCTACACAAAGGAAATGGCGCTCGACGAGGCACAGCGCTGCCTGCACTGCAAAAACAGCCCGTGTGTCTCCGGCTGCCCCGTAAACGTCCATATCCCGAACTTTATCGCCAAGGTCGCCGAGGGCGATTTTGAAGGCGCTTATGAAGAAATCAAGCTCACGAACAGCCTGCCCGCCGTCTGCGGCCGCGTCTGCCCGCAGGAGAACCAGTGCGAGGGCAAATGCGTACGCGCCATCAAGGGCGAGAGCGTCGGCATCGGACGTTTGGAGCGCTTTGTCGCAGACATGCACGCGGAAAGCGGCGTTCAGGCGCCGGCAAGTGAAGACAAATCGAACGGCCACCGCGTTGCGGTCATCGGTTCCGGCCCGTCCGGTCTTACCTGCGCAGGCGACCTCGCCGCGCTCGGCTACGATGTCACGATTTTCGAGGCGTTCCACAAGGCCGGTGGCGTGCTCGTTTACGGCATCCCGGAGTTTCGTCTGCCCAAGGACATCGTCCAGAGCGAGGTCGATAACCTCGTTTCCAAGGGCGTTAAGCTCGTCACAAACGCCGTCATTGGCCGGGCCGAGAGCATTGACGACCTGTTCGCCGACGGCTTTGAGGCGGTCTTTATCGGCAGCGGCGCGGGATTGCCGCAGTTCATGCAGATCCCCGGCGAAAGTCTGCTCGGCGTTTACAGCGCAAACGAATATCTGACCCGCGTCAATCTAATGAAAGCCTATCTGCCCGAATACGACACACCGCTCAAGCTCGTGAAACGCGTCGCGGTCGTCGGCGGCGGCAACGTCGCGATGGATGCGGCCCGCTGCGCCAAGCGCATGGGCGCGGAGGTCACCATCGTCTACCGCCGCAGCATGGAGGAGCTTCCCGCGAGAAAAGAGGAGGTTCACCACGCCGAGGAGGAGGGGATTGTCTTCAAGCTTCTCAATAACCCGGTCAAAATTTTGGGCGATGAAAACGGCCGCGTCTGCGGCATCGAGTGTGTCCAAATGGAGCTTGGCGAGCCGGACGCAAGCGGACGGCGCAGACCGATCGTCATTGAAGGCTCGAACTTCACGATGGACGTTGACGCCGTTATCATGGCGCTCGGCACCAGCCCGAACCCGCTTTTGAAATCCACTACAGAGGGTTTGGAGTCCAACAAAAAGGGCTGTCTCATTGCCGATGAAAAGGGCGCGACGACCCGCGCAGGCGTCTTCGCCGGAGGCGACGCCGTGACCGGAGCGGCAACCGTCATTCTCGCTATGGGCGCGGGAAAAACCGCCGCTGTCAGCATCGACGAGTATATCAAAAACAAATAATAATATGTAAAAAACACGGGCCGGATTTTTTCCGTCCCGTGTTTTTTAGAAAAATCAGCTTCTTCGATTCCTTTTATAAATGTCCCAAAGCCCGCGCATGAGGATATCGTTATCAATGACAATATCTTTTCGTTTGCAGCGGGGTATGACCGTTTCGGCCCAGTCGCCGGCGGCGACGACATTTACCTTTTCGCCCAGTTCCTCCTCGATGCGATCCAAAAGTCCGTCGATCATTGCCGCTGAGCCGTTCACAATACCACTTTGCATACAGGTCGCAGTGCTTTTGCAGATAACCTGCGGCGTCGGCGTCACGCTGACGTTCGGCAGCAGCGCCGCACCGCGCGCCAGCGCCTCCTGAGAAACGCGCGGGCCGGGGGAGATGATGCCGCCGATGTAGTTGCCGGACTTGTCGAGAATTCCCATGGCGATGGCTGTGCCGATCTCAATGATGACACAGGGCATTTTGTACTCTGCAATGGCTGCGACAGCGGAAGCGACAAAATCACCGCCCAGTTCCGCCGGGTCCTCAAGCCGGATGTTCAGCCCGGTTTTGACACCGGGACCGATCACAAACGGCGCACAGCCCGACACCTGGTGCACAGCCTCCTTTACGGTCGCCGTGAGCGACGGAACGACGGAGGCAATAATCGCACCCTCAAGCTTTTTGAGATCATATCCCCGTTGCTGGAACGCCCAGCCGACAAGGGCCGCATATTCGTCCGCAGGCCGCTGCCGGTCAGACAAAAGGTACACCGCAGACAGTGTTTTTCCCTCGTCCATCACGGCAAAAACGACATTTGTGTTGCTGATATCTACAGTCATAATCATTCCGTTCGCCTCATTCACTCTTTTTTCTCCACTTTAGCAAAAGTTCTGTCCGCTGTCAACGCAGTCCGGACCCGAAAGTTTGAAGTTTCGGTCCAAACCGATGAAAAAAGTCTTGCATATGCGGCTATATAATGGTATTATCATAAGGTAGTTGGTTGAGTCAGTGCGGAGTGGGGGTTCTTCCCACTTTTTTCTTGATTAAAAATAATTTGTAAGAATATGTCAGCGGGTGTGAAATGAATAAAATCGTTGAACTTGTAACGGAAATCGCGAAGCCCATCGTGGAGCAAAACGGCTGTGAACTGTGGGACGTTGAATACGTCTCGGAGGGCGGTCAGTGGTTCCTTCGGATCTATATCGACAAGCAGGACGGCATCTCCATCGACGACTGCGAAGCTGTCAGCCGCGCGGTTGACCCCATTCTGGATGAAAAGGATCCAATCGAAAGCAGCTATACCTTCGAGGTGTCCTCTGCGGGGCTGGAGCGCTCGCTCACAAAGCCGTCGCACTTCCAGCGCTTTATCGGCGAAACCGTCGAGGTAAAGCTCTACAAGTCCCAAAATGGCGCAAAGCTCTTTTCGGGCAAACTGGAGTCGCGCGGGGATGACGGCAGCGTCACCATTTCTCAGAACGGCGAGAACATCACATTCACCAAGGACCAGATTGCAAACGTGCGTCTCANNCATTGGAGGTTAAAATAAAATGAACGCAGAATTTTTTGATGCACTGGACGATATTGAGCGCGAAAAGGGCATTCCAAAATCCTATATGCTGGACAAAATAACGCAGGCGCTTTTGGCTGCCTATAAAAAGGACAACCCGAACTGCGGCGAAAACGTCATCGTCAACATGGACGATGACAAAAAGCGCGTAGAGATGTACCTGCTCATGGAGGTTGTCGAGGAAATCGAGGATCCGGCAACGCAGATATTACCTGAGGCGGCGCTTTCCTATTCCAAGCACCCCAAGGTCGGCGGCTTCGTCGAAATTCCGATCGAGACGAAAAAGTTTGGCCGCATCGCCGCGCAGGCCGCAAAGCAGGTCATCATTCAGGGCATCCGCGAGGCCGAACGCGGTCTTGTTTTTGACGAGTTCACTTCCAAGGAGCAGGAAATTTTGACCGGCACCGTATCCCGCATCGAGCCGCGCAGCGGAGCCGTTTCCATTAAAATCACCTCAAACTCCGAATACACGGAGGCCATGCTTTCTCCGAACGAGCAGATAAAAGGCGAGGTTCTGACCGAGGGCCAGATGATAAAAGTATATGTCGTCGAGGTCCGCAAATCCACCCGTGGTCCGCAGGTTCTCATTTCGCGGACACATCCGGGCCTTGTAAAGCGCTTGTTCGAACTTGAGGTCCCGGAAATTTACAACGGTGTTGTCGAGATTCGCAGTATCGCCCGCGAGGCCGGAAGCCGCACAAAGCTCGCCGTCTGGTCGAGCGATCCGGACGTCGATCCGATTGGCGCTTGCGTCGGCCCGAAGGGCGGTCGTGTCGCCGGCATCCNNCGAAGAGCCGGAGGAATACATTGCCGCCGCGCTCTCTCCGGCGGAGGTCATTTCCGTCACGATGCTCGACGAGGGCAGAAGCTGCCGCGTAATCGTTCCCGACAACCAGCTTTCTCTCGCCATCGGCAAAGAGGGGCAGAACGTTCGCCTTGCAGCCAAGCTTACGGGCTATAAGATAGACATCAAAGCCGAGTCCGACGCGGACGATCCCGACCAATAAACAGCCGCGCCGCATAGGACGGATATCCCGTCTCGTGGCCCGGTAGCCATAATACCGAAATCAATACGCCATTCAAGACACCACTAAGGGGGGCCGCCGCACATGCCAAAAAAAATACCGATGCGTCAATGCACCGGTTGCCGCGAAATGAAACCGAAGCGGGAGCTTATCCGCGTCGTAAAGTCGCCGGAAAACGAAATATCGCTCANNAGATTTCAAGGGCAAAGCTCAGGGCCGCGGCGCCTATGTCTGCCGGGACCCCGAGTGTCTGAAAAAGGCGATCAAGAGCAAGGCGCTCGAACGCTCTTTGGAAATCAAAATTCCAGATGAAATTTACGCGCAGCTTCAGGCGCAGATGGAGGCGGGCGATGAGCAGTAAAGCGTTAGGATATCTTGGTCTTGCAAAAAAAGCAGGCTCGCTGGCCATCGGCGAAACGAACAGCGGCGCGGCTATCCGCTCAGGCAAGGGCCGCGTGCTCCTGTTGGCAGCGGACGCTTCGCCCAATGCAAAGCACCGCGCGGAAGGCTTTGTGAATGGTACGCAGACGCCGCTTGTCGTTCTGCCCTTCACAAAGGGGGAGCTTTCCGAGGCCACGGGCACAGGGGGTTGTTCCATGGCGGTCTTTACGGACGTGGGGCTTGCCTCGGTCTTCATGGCGGCGCTTGCGGAACGGGAACCATCCTTTATGGACACGGCGCAGCTTCTTTCAGAACGGAACGAAAAAGCGCTGAAACGAAAGCGCGAAGCCGCCGTACACCGCAAAAAAGCGGGTGCGGGCGCTCCGGTCAGAAAAGCAGCTCAGGGTAAGAGGAGGAAAAAACAATGAGTACACTTATTAAATACAGAGTCCACGAGGTCGCCAAAGACTTCAAAATGAATTCTAAGGACATCGCACAGATTTTGACAGACTACGCGACCACGCCGAAAAACCACATGCAGGTCCTTGAGGACGACGAACTGGACATTATTTTTGAATATCTTACCCAGCGCCACGAGGTGGAGGATCTTGCTGAAGTTTTCAACGTCCCCACACCCGAAAAGAAAGCGGTGCCGGAAGAAAAGTCCGAAAAAGCGGCCGTCTCCGCGCAGGCTGGCGAGGCAAAGCAGTCCGAAAAAAAGCCTATGGAAAAGATGCCTGAAAAGCCGCATCAGCCACGTCAGGCCCCGGAAAAGCGCATTGTCGATACCCGCGGCACAACGGTAAACCTCGCCAAGTTTGACGAGCACATTGAAACCCTTGTTCCCGACCGCGCGCAGAATATGCAGCGCGGTAAGGAAAAGATCAAAAATAAAAATAACCGCCCGGGTGGTCAGGTTCCAAGCAGCAAGCGCCGTCAGGAAGAACGCGACAAAATGCAGCGCCTGCAGTTCGAGCTTGCGAAAAAAGCGCCCCTCAAGGTTTCGATTCCGGACGAGATCAGCGTTGGCGAGCTTGCCAGCCGCATGAAAAAAACCGGAGCGGAGGTCGTCCGCCAGCTCATAAAGCTCGGTACCATGGCCTCGCTTTCGGACGTTATTGACTACGATACCGCCGCTTTGGTTGCGATGGAAATGGGCTGCAAGGTCGAAAAGGAAGTTAACGTCACTGTTGAGGAAATGCTTATTGACGACCACGAGGATAAGCCGGAGGATCTTTCTCCGCGCGCGCCTGTCGTCGTCGTCATGGGACATGTAGACCACGGCAAGACCTCCCTTTTGGACCACATTCGCCGCGCAAATGTCGCGGAGGGCGAGGCCGGCGGCATCACACAGCACATCGGCGCTTACAGCATCATGGTCCACGGCAATCCCATCACCTTCCTCGACACGCCGGGTCACGAGGCGTTCACCTCCATGCGCGCCCGCGGCGCGATGGTTACGGACATCGCCATCCTCGTCGTTGCGGCGGACGACGGCATCATGCCGCAGACCATTGAGTCCATAAACCACGCAAAGGCGGCTGAAATTCCGATCATTGTCGCCATTAACAAGATGGATAAGCCGAACGCAAACCCCGAACGCATCAAGCAGCAGCTCACCGAGTACAGTCTCGTGAGCGAGGAATGGGGCGGCGACACCATCATCTGCCCGATTTCCGCAAAATCTGGCGAGGGCATTGATAATCTCCTCGAAATGGTTCTGCTCACAGCCGAAATGCGTGAGCTTAAGACAAACCCGAACCGTGCGGCAA
>DEMY01000023.1:28133-28352 GCA_002359425.1 Clostridiales bacterium UBA2658 | reverse complement strand
GCATTTGCCGCTCTGGCAGGTACGGCAGAGGTGGCAGCCCATAGCGAGAAGCGCTCCGGTGCCGATATAACAGGCGTCCGCACCAAGTGCGATAGCCTTGACGATGTCCGCGCTTGAGCGGATGCTTCCGCCGACGACCAGGGACACATTGTTGCGAATGCCCTCATCCCGCAGACGGCTGTCAACGCTTGCAAGGGCCAGCTCTATCGGAATGCCGAC
>DEMY01000023.1:20687-27984 GCA_002359425.1 Clostridiales bacterium UBA2658 | reverse complement strand
GCGCGGGCGAAATGGCGTCCGTCCCCTGCGGGATCATGCGAGTGCTGGAAACCTCAGTTCCGATCTTGGAGCCGGGCAGATGCCCGCCGATGCCGGGCTTTGCGCCCTGCCCCATTTTGATCTCAATCGCCGCACCCGTCTCCAGATAGTCCTTGTAGACGCCGAAGCGGCCGGACGCGACCTGCACGATGGTGTTCGGTCCGTACTGGTAAAAGTCCCGGTGCAGGCCTCCCTCGCCAGTGTTGTAATAGGTGCCGAGCTCGGTCGCGGCCATGGCAAGACTCTTGTGGGCGTTGTAGCTGATGGAGCCGAAGGACATGGCGGAAAACATGATGGGCATGGAAAGCTCCAATTGCGGGGACTGCCTGGTGCAAATGGACCCGTCGGGATTTCGTTCGAGCTCGACGGTCTTTTTGCCTAAAAACACCTTTGTCTCCATCGGCTCGCGCAGAGGGTCTATGGACGGGTTCGTGACCTGCGAGGCGTTTATTAAAATCTTGTCCCAGTAGACCGGCAGCGGCTCAGGATTTCCCATGGAGGACAGCAGGAGTCCCCCGCTCCCCGCCTGCCGGTAGACTTCTTTTATAATCTGCGGCCGCCAGTTGGCGTTTACACGGAAGTCCCGCTCGGCTTTTTTGATGGTGAGCGCGCGCGTCGGGCACAGCGTTTCGCAGCGCATGCAGTCAACGCACTGATCATCGTCGCTGAACATTTTGTCAAGCTCCGCGTCATAAAAGTGCGCTTCATTGGAGCATTGGCGCTCGCACACGCGGCAGCGGATGCAGCGCTCCGGGTCGCGGATGATTTCGTATTCGGGCAGCAGGTTCGATACCGGCATTACAGCACACCTTCTTCCAGTTTTGCGATCACGGGTTCGCCGCCAGACGGCGCCCAGATGCGGTCGGGGTTCGGCTCCATCATGCGGATGGCGCACTCCTCGCTTGCAAAATACACCATGTCGTCCTTTTCGGCGGCAACCATGGAACGGAGCTTGAGCCGGTCGTTCAGAGCCATCAGTCCGCTCTCAAAGCCGAGTAAAATGGAAAACGGGCCGGTGACTAAAAGACTTCCGTAGTTGTTTCTGAGGTAGGTCAGCCGTTCGCGCTCCGCCGGAGGCATATTTTCGACGGTCGACCAAAACGGGGCCGCGATGACGGAAGCGGCCTCCTCCAGCGTCATTTTCTGACGGCGGAGCAAAAAGTCGAAGATGTAGGCAATAACCTCCGTGTCCGTTTGANNTCTCTATAAAGCGACGGTTTGCGTCGTAGGACGAAATTTCTCCATTGTGAACGACCGAGTAGTCGAGCAGTGAAAACGGGTGCGCCCCGCCCCACCAGCCGGGGGTGTTCGTGGGGTATCTGCCGTGCGCCGTCCACGAGTAACCCTCGTATTCGTCGAGGCGGTAGAACGCTCCGACATCCTCCGGGTAACCGACGGCCTTGAAAACGCCCATGTTTTTACCGCTCGAAAAGACATAACAGCCCTCAATCGTGCGGTTGATGTGCATGACGGCGCGGGCCGTGAATTCCTTTTCATCGAACTGGCTGTCGAGCAGTTTGTTGTGATTGGGCGTCACGAAATAGCGCCAGATTAGCGGTTCATTTGTGATCTTTGCTGTTTTATGTATTGGAATTCTGGACAGATTGACGACCTCGAACACCTCGTCCAAATAGCGTTCACATGTTTCGCGGCAGCGCATGTCGTCATAGAATATGTGCAGCGCGTAAAGATCCTTGTACTGCGGATAGATGCCGTAGCCCGCGAAGCCGCCGCCAAGGCCGTTGGAGCGCTCATGCATGACGGACATAGACTTCACAATGGTGTCGCCGCAGATCATTTTTCCCTTTTTTGAAATCAGCCCGGAGATCGCGCATCCGGACGGAATTCGGACTTCGCCCTCTTTTTTCAGCATGGTCTTCACATCCAAAAAATTGATTTTTAAAAATGCGGATAAAAAAAGACAAGGGCGCTCGCAAGATAGCTCTTATCTGACGAACGCCTTTGTTCTTGTGCTCCACTATACTATGGTCTTAAAGTCCTGTCAATGTTTTTTGCAAGTTGCCTCAAAAAAAAATTCATTTTTGTAAAAACTGCTTGACAAGCGTGGCCCCTTGGTGCTATTGTATCTCCATAAAGTCGAACGGCAAAGACGCCGCAGAGGGTTTCTGCAAGCGTTTTGCCGCTTTTTTTATGCCATAGCCATACAAGTTTCGGCTTTAAAATTAGCCTTTGTTTATAAATGTATACAAGTAAGGAGACTTTGCCATGAGTACCGTAACGGAAATTTTCGGCTCCAATGTATTCGACGACGCCACCATGCGGGAGCGGCTTCCGAAGGACACCTACAAGGCCCTGCAAAAGACCATCAAGGACGGCCAGCTTCTGGATATTCAGGTCGCCACCGTCGTCGCCAACGCGATGAAGGACTGGGCTATCGAAAAGGGCGCGACGCACTACACCCACTGGTTCCAGCCCATGACCGGCGTCACCGCCGAAAAGCACGACAGCTTCATTTCCCCAACGCCGGACGGCAAGGTCATCATGGAATTCTCCGGCAAGGAACTTGTCCGCGGCGAGCCGGACGCATCGTCCTTCCCTTCCGGCGGCTTGCGCGCGACTTTCGAGGCTCGCGGCTACACCGCGTGGGACCCAACGAGTTATGCCTTTTTAAAGGATAAGACGCTCTGCATCCCGACCGCATTCTGCTCCTACAGCGGCGACTCTCTGGACAAAAAGACCCCCCTGCTGCGCTCCATGCAGGCCATCAATAAGCAGGCCCTGCGCGTTTTGAAGCTTTTTGGCCACGACGATGTGTCGAGCGTTCGCACAACCGTCGGCCTTGAGCAGGAGTATTTTCTCATCGACAAGGATCTTTTCGACAAGCGCCGCGACCTTATCTACACAGGCCGCACCCTTTTCGGCGCGCGTCCCCCGAAGGGACAGGAGCTTGAGGATCATTACTTCGGCTCTATAAAACCCCGTGTGCATGAGTTCATGGCGGACCTCGACGAGGAGCTTTGGAAGCTCGGTGTTCTTGCAAAGACCGAGCACAACGAGGTTGCCCCGTCCCAGCACGAGTTGGCTCCGATCTTCACGACCGCGAACATCGCCGTCGATCACAACCAGCTCACGATGGAGATGATGCAAAAGGTCGCAAAGCGCCACAACATGGTCTGCGTCCTGCACGAAAAGCCCTTCGCGGGCGTCAACGGCAGCGGCAAGCACAACAACTGGGCCATCTCCACGAATACTGGCGTCAACCTTCTTGAACCGGGCGAAACGCCCTATGAAAACGCCCAGTTCCTGCTTTTCCTCTGCGCCGTCGTCAAGGCTGTGGACGACTATCAGGAACTTCTCCGCGTGTCCGTCGCCTCGGCCGGAAACGACCACCGTCTCGGCGCCAACGAGGCACCTCCCGCCGTTATCTCCATCTTCCTCGGCGACGAGCTGACGGAAATTCTGACCTCCATCGAGTCCGGCAAGCCCTACGGCGGCCGCAAGAAGGAACAGCTCAAGATCGGCGTTGACGTTCTGCCGCGTTTCTTCAAGGATACGACCGACCGAAACCGCACTTCTCCGTTTGCGTTCACCGGTAACAAGTTTGAGTTCCGTATGCCCGGCTCGACGCTTTCGATGGCCGGCCCGAACGTCGTTTTGAATACCGCCGTCGCTGAGGAGCTGCGCCAGTTCGCCGACGAGCTCGATGGCGCGAACGACTTCACTTCCGCTCTGAACGATCTCATCAAGCGCGTCATCAAGGAGCATAAGCGCATCATCTTCAACGGCAACGGCTATGACGACGCATGGATAGAGGAGGCGCTACGCCGCGGACTTCCGAACCTGCGCGCAACGCCGGACTGCATGCCTGCGTTCATCTCCGACAAGTCCGTTTCACTTTTTACCTCGCACAATGTCTACTCCAAGGCCGAGCTTCAGTCCCACTACGACATCAAGCTCGACAGCTATGCAAAGGTCGTCAATATTGAGGCGCTGACAATGCTGGACATGTCCAAAAAGGACATTCTCCCCGCCGTCTCCGCCTATTCCGAAAAGCTTGCAGAAACAGCCGCCACGAAGAAGGCCGTTTTGCCGGACGTGGACTGCAATTACGAGCTTCAGACCCTCGAAAAGCTTTCCCGCACAGAGGCCACCATGTACGCCCGTGCCTGCGACCTTGAGAAAGCCGTTTTGGAGGCCAGGGAGGCCGTCGGCATCGCCGAAACCGCGAATTATTACAAGGACCACGTCATCCCCGCCATGAATGAGCTACGCGTCTCCGCCGACGAGCTGGAGATGCTCACCTCAAAAGCGTATTGGCCATTCCCCTCCTACGGTGACCTTCTTTTCGGCGTGAGATAAAAAATTTGCGCCAAACAAGGACGTCCGTACATTTCATCTGTTCACTGGGGACGGCTTTCGAGCCGTCCCTTTTGATACTCGCATTCTTCAACACTCTACATTATTAAATCGGAGGAAACATTATGTGTTCTATCATCGGAGCTGAAGACTTCGACCTTCCGCAGGCGGAATTTGTCGAAGGCTTTTTCAAAACGAAAACAAGGGGGCCGGATATGACCCGGCTTCTCGACACCCCCGCGGGCAGGCTCGGTTTTCACCGTCTGGCCATCATGGACGTAAATGAAACCGGCATGCAGCCCTTCGCTTTGAACGGGAACTACGTCGTCTGCAACGGCGAGCTCTACGGCTTCCGAAATTTGAAGAACACGCTCTCCTCCAATTACAGTTTCAAAAGCAATTCCGACTGCGAGATCATCCTCCCGCTCTATGAGCAGTACGGCACCGATATGTTCCAGATGCTCGACGCCGAGTTTGCCATGATTCTCTACGACGGCAAGAAAAATTCCTTCATCGCCGCTCGAGACCCCATTGGCATCCGCCCGCTGTACTACGGAAAAAGCGCTGCCGGCGGCATGGTCTTTGCCTCCGAGCCCAAAAACCTCGTGGGCCTTTGCGACGAAATCATGCCCTTTCCTCCCGGCTACTACTGGGAAAACGGAACATTCACGCGCTACTGCGACATTGCAGAGCGCCGCGAACCGGTCACGGACGATTTGGAGACCGTCTGCGAAAACATCCGCCGCAAGCTCGCGATGGGGGTCGCCAAAAGGCTCGATTCGGACGTGCCGGTCGGTTTTTTGCTCTCCGGCGGGCTGGACAGCTCCCTCGTCTGTGCAATTGCGACAAAGCTTCTCGACAAGCCCGTGCGCACCTTTGCCATCGGCATGGACACGGATGCGATCGACCTTAAATACGCCAAACAGGTTGCAGATTTTATTGGCAGCGAGCATACGGAGGTCATTATAAACCGCGAAGACGTGCTCTCGTCACTTGAGGATGTCGTGCATCTTCTTGGCACCTACGACATCACGACCATCCGCGCGAGCATCGGCATGTATCACGTTTGTAAGTACATCCACGAGCATACCGACGTGCGCGTTCTCTTAACGGGCGAGATTTCCGACGAGCTTTTCGGCTACAAGTACACAGACTTTGCCCCCAACGCCGAGGCGTTCCAGCGAGAGTCCGAAAAGCGGATGCGGGAGCTTCACATGTACGACGTTCTGCGCGCCGACCGCTGCATTTCGGTGAACGCTTTAGAGGCGCGCGTTCCCTTTGGCGACCTTGACTTTGTGAAATACGTCATGGCGGTTCCGGGCGAGACGAAAATGAACTCCTACCACATGGGCAAATACCTCCTGCGCCACGCCTTTGAAACCGGCGATTATCTGCCCGAAAGCATTCTCTGGCGCGAAAAGGCCGCGTTTTCGGATGCTGTCGGCCACTCGATGGTGGACGACCTCAAGGAATATGCCGAAGGTTTTTACACAGACGCGGAATTTGAGCAAAAGCGCGCAAAATATGATTTCGCGCAGCCGTTTACAAAGGAGTCCCTGCTCTACCGAGAGCTGTTTGAAAAATACTATCCCGGAAAGGCGCGCATGGTGACGGATTTCTGGATGCCGAACCGCGACTGGGAAGGCTGTAACGTAAGCGATCCTTCCGCTCGCGCGCTCTCGAATTACGGTGCCAGNNAGCCCGTTTTCGTGTGTCCTGACAAAATTCCGCAAATTTCGCCGCAGGGCTTGCCTCAGAGGAACAATCCATTTTATAATGAATAAATATCATACAATGCAAATATTCAAAGGAGGCGTCGATTTGAAACGCTTTACGTCCGGAAAACAGCACAAGGGTGGCCCCGAAATACCGGACCAGCGGGCGGAGGACCCTACTCCCGGCGAAGAAGACGCCGCCATTGCTGCAAACGCGGATACATCTGCGCCGCAGGAGCCAACGTATCCATTGGCAGGGCTTGCAAAAAAACTTGATTATTTCATTTCGGCCAGTGCGGATGCTTTTTTTAAAAATGGGCTTATCACCAAAGAGGATCATGCTTTCTGGGGCGAGCTCAATGAAAAAGCGGAAAAACTGCTTCAACTGATCGACAGCTCTGAGCGGAGCGAGCCTCTTGCCGCAGATACACAGCTTGCGCTTCACATTAACTACGACTGGTCGGCTGCCTACGGGCTTCTCATCCCGCCGATCGGCAAGGGGGAACCGCTTTCAGCAGATGTGCTCGCTGCACAGGCAGAGGGGGCCGGCATCAAGTACGGGCTGGACACCGCCATGCTTTCTAAAATGGTAATCAACAAGACCTACTTCTGCGTTTTCCAGCTTGCTTCCGGAAAGCCCGTTAAAAACGGCGCAGACGGCCGCGTGGAGGAGCTTTTTCCTCGTGAAAAGCGAAAGACGCTGGAGATCGGTGAAAATGAGATCGTCGATTTCAAAAATCTCAACTGGCTTCAGTGCGTTCACAAGGGGGACGTTATCTGCAACATCTTCCCGCCCACTGCGCCGGAGGACGGCTGCGACATCGGCGGGAATATCATCAAGGGCGGCGAGGGCCGCGCGCCCCGGCTTCCGCGCGGCAAAAACATCGTTGAAAGCGAAGATGGCTCAAAGCTCCTTGCAGATGCGGACGGACAGCTCACCTTTGCCGGCAGCACCTTCAATATAAGCTCCGTTGTCTCCATCAACGGCAATGTCGACAGCGCGGTCGGCAATCTCGACGTCGTTGGCTCCATTAACATCAAGGGCAGTGTTCTGGAGGGCTTTGTAATCAAGGCTACCAGCGACATCCAAATCTTCGGCAGCGTCGTCGGCGCAAACCTTGAAGCCGGCGGGGACGTGAAAATAAACGGCGGCATCAACGGCGGATCCGGGGGCACCGTCAAGGTCTGCGGCAATCTCATTACAAAGTTTATCGAAAGCACGACCG
>DEMY01000023.1:9950-20649 GCA_002359425.1 Clostridiales bacterium UBA2658 | reverse complement strand
GAGCGCAATCTTTCGACAAAGATGATTGTCGGCTGCGACCCGCAGCTCACGCAGGAGCGCGCGGAGCTAAAAGCTGAGGTCTCCGCGCTCACAAAAAAGGCGGATGAAACCGCCAAAAGCATCCGCTACCTTGAGCAGATGGAGAACGCCGATCAGCTCCAGCAGCAGCTTCTTAACAAAATACGGTTGGATTTCACGATTACAAACATGAACCTCGCTAAAAAGAGCAGCCGTCTTATTGCGCTGGAGGAGGAACTCAAGGGCGACGACTACCAGATCGTCGCAAACCACATCTACCCGCCCCTTGTCGTCACGATGGGCACCGTCACCCAGCATTTTCTGGACGAGTCCCGCATGAGCCGTATTTACAAGGCTGACGGCGACATTCAGCTCGGTATGAAATAAGCGCACAGGCAAACAGCCTGCCGCAAACCGCTCCGGTTTTGCAGCAGGCTGTTTTTATTGGTTTTCTTTACCTTGTAACGGCAGCGGCTTCACGCACGGGCGTGTTTTCCGCACGGGCCGAGGTCCCGTTTGACGTGTATTCCGGCGTGCCGCCGGAGGAGCCCTTGTCGCCAGGCGTTTCGTCGCCGGCTTCGGCTTCGAGGTTTTTATAGGCCGTGGCCATCATGAGCTTGATGCGGTTGAGCTGATTTACCTCGCTTGAGCCGGGGTCGTAGTCGATCGCGACGATGTTCGAGCGCGGATCGAATTTGCGCATGGGCCGGATCATGCCCTTGCCGACGACATGGTTCGGAAGGCATGCAAATGGCTGCAAACACACGATGTTCTCGATGCCCTGATCGACGAACTCCATCATTTCGCCCGCCAGAATCCAGCCCTCGCCGCACTGGGTGCCGAGAGAGGTGATGCGCTCGGCCTTTTCCGCAATCTCGTCGATATGGATGGGGGCTGTGAAGCGGTGGCTTTTTCGGAGCGCGTCCTCAACGGGCTTTCTGTAATGGTAAATAAAGCGGGTCGCAAGGCGGCACAGCAGCCGCATGGAGCGCTTTCCAGCCATCTTTTCATAGTTGAAGTCCGGGTTTTTGAAGCAGTAGAGCAGAAAATCCAGAAGATCCGGCACGACGGCCTCGCCGCCCTCCCGCTCGATAATGCCGACAATGTTGTTGTTCGCGTTCGGGTGGTACTTCACCAGAATTTCCCCGACGACCCCCACCTTTGGCTTTTGCACAGCGCGCAGCGGGATGGTGTCGAAGTCCTCAACAATCTGACGGATGTTTTTCTTAAAGGTCTTGTGGTCGGTGTTTATAACATTTTCCTTCGCAAGCCCGTTCCAGTGACGATAGAGCCGGTCAACGCTGCCGGGCACCAGCTCGTAGGGCCGGGTGGCGTTCGCCAGGCGCATGAAAAGGTCGCCGTAAAGCACCGCATAAATCATGCCGAAGACGAGTTTTTTGTTCGCCGTAAGGCCCGGGTCGTTTTCGAGCGCGGAGGAGAAGTTGCACGACACAACCGGCACCTGCTCCATGCCAATCTCGCGCAGGGCCTTGCGCAGCAGCGCTATGTAGTTGCTTGCGCGGCAGCCGCCGCCCGTCTGCGTAATGATGACGGCCGTGCGGTCAAGGTCGAACGCGCCCGATTGCAGGGCGCTGATGATCTGGCCCAGCGACACGATGGTCGGGTAGCAGGCGTCGTTGTTTATATATTTGAGGCCCGTATCGACCGCGCGCTTGTCCACCGCAGGGAGGACGACCGCATTGTAGCCGCCGTTTCGCAGCGCGGTCTGGAACAGGTCAAACTGCATCGGCGCCATCTGCGGAACGATCAGCGTGTAGTCCTTGCGCATTTCCTCGGTGTAGAGAATCCGCTCAAAGGGCTTTGCCGGCGCGCCGTGCGTCATGCCACGGCGCTCGCGTTCCTCAATGGCGGCCTTGAGCGAACGGATGCGGATGCGCACCGCGCCGAGGTTTGCGCCCTCGTCAATTTTTAAAAGCGTATAGAGCTTGTTGCTCGCGGAGAGCAGCTCCTCGACCTCGTCGGTCGTGACGGCGTCCAGTCCGCAGCCGAAGGACGTGAGCTGCACAAGGTCCGTGTCATCCCGCGTGCCGCAGAAGGCGGCGGCCTTGTAGAGCCGGGAATGATAGGTCCACTGGTCCAGAACGCGAATGGGCCGCTGGAGCTGGCCCCGCTGCGCGACGGCGGACTCCGTTAAAACGGCGAAACCGTAGGACGTAATCAGCTTGTCTATGCCGTGGTTAATTTCCGGGTCCAGATGATAGGGCCGGCCCGAAAGGACAATGGCGTGTCCGCCGGAGTGCTCTACCCAGTGGATAATCTCGTCGCCCTTTTGAACAACGTCCGCCTTGAAGGCGGCGTCCTCTTTCCGTCCGGCGGCAACGGCGCGCCTTACATCCCGTTTTTTGATGCCGAGGAAAGAAAATTCCTCATAGAGCCGCTGCGTGAGCCGCTTGTCGTCAAAATAGGGTAAAAACGGGTGCATGAACGTGACTTCATTTTCGTTCAAAAGCTCGTCCATATTGCCCGCGACGACCTCGGGGTACATGGCGACGATCGGGCAGTTGAAGTGGTTGTTCGCCGTCTTGTCCTCGATCATCTCATGGTTGAGACTCGGATAGAATATGCGCTTGACCCCGTGTGTTGCCAGATACTTGATGTGGCCATGCACGAGCTTTGCGGGATAGCAGGCCGTGTCGGACGAAATGGTATCCATGCCGGACTGATAAAGCTCCTTCGACGAAGCGGGAGACAGCCCGACGCGGAAACCAAGCTTTGTAAAAAATGTGAACCAGAACGGGTAGTTTTCATACATATTGAGCACGCGCGGAATACCGATCTCGCCGCGCGGCGCTCTCTCAATTGGCAGCGGCGCATAGGAAAACAGCCGCTCGTACTTGTACTGATATAGATTGTGCTCGTCGCTATTTTCTACGTGCTTGCCCGCGCCCTTTTCGCAGCGGTTTCCGGTGACGAAGCGGCTGCCGTCGGCAAAGCTGGAGATGGTGAGGCGGCAGTTGTTGGCGCAGCCGCCGCAGCGGACGTGGCGGTTTTGCATCGTGAATGTGTCTAGTTCCTCTTTTGTGAGCAGGTCGGACCTGCCGCGCGTTGCCGAAGGCTCCTCCAGCCAGCGGTCGCGGCCGATGAGCGCCGCGCCGAACGCACCCATGATACCCGAGATATCCGGCCGGACGACCTCGCGGCCCATGACGGACTCCATGCTCTTTAAAACGGCGTCGTTCAGAAACGTGCCGCCCTGCACGACGATGTGCTCGCCGGCCTGCGAAACGTCGCGGAGCTTGATGACCTTGTAGAGTGCGTTGCGGATGATGGAGTAGGAAAGCCCGGCGGAGATATCCGCCAAAGGCGCCCCCTCCTTTTGCGCCTGCTTCACCTTGGAGTTCATAAAGACCGTACAGCGCGTGCCGAGGTCCACGGGGTGCTCCGCCGAAACGGCCTCGCGCGCGAACTGCTCGACCGTCATATCGACGGACTTTGCGTAAGTCTCCAAAAAGCTGCCGCAGCCGGACGAGCACGCTTCGTTCAGCGTGATGCTGTAAATCGCATGATCTTTGATGCGGATGCACTTCATATCCTGCCCGCCAATATCGAGGATAAAATCGACCTCCGGCAAAAAGGTCTTTGCCGCGGTGTAATGCGCGACGGTTTCGATCTCGCCGTATTCCGCGCGGAAAGCTGTTTTGATAAGGCCCTCGCCGTAGCCGGTCGTAACGGTATAGGCTATGTAGAGATCCTCCGGCATCCTCTCGTAAAGCTCTTTTAAGAGGGTGCGCGTCGTTTCAACTGGATTTCCCTCGTTGTTGGTGTAAAAGGTATAGAGTAGACGGCCCTGTTCGTCAATAAGGGTAGCCTTCGTCGTTGTAGAGCCTGCGTCAATTCCCAGAAACGCCGGGCCTTTTGCTTCCGCAAGCGCCGCGCGCGGGACCTGATTTTTTGCCTGCCGCGCACAAAAAGCCTGATAGTCCTCCGGGGAAGAAAACAACGGTGGGAGCGTTTTTGTATGCTCCGAACCCTCGTTTCCCGCCTGACGGATACGCTCTATGAGCGCGTCCACACGCACCGGCTCCGCCTTTTCAGACAGCAGCGCCGCGCCGAGCGCAACATAAAACTGCGCGTTCGCCGGGAAAATGACCTGTTTCGGCTGCAAATGCAGCGTTTCGACAAAACTCCGGCGCAGCTCGGACAAAAATGAGAGCGGGCCTCCCAAAAACGCAACATTCCCCTTGATCTGCCGCCCGCAGGCAAGGCCCGTAATCGTCTGATCTACAACGGCCTGAAAAATCGAAACGGCGAGGTCTTCCTTTGCCGCTCCCTCGTTGATGAGCGGCTGGATGTCACTTTTTGCGAACACGCCGCAGCGTGCGGCGATTGGATAGATGGTGTTATAATGCTTTGCCGCTTCGTTTAAGCCCTGCGCGTCGGTACTCAGCAGCAGCGCCATCTGGTCGATGAAAGCGCCTGTTCCACCGGCACAGGTGCCGTTCATGCGCTGCTCGACGGTGCCGCCGTAAAAGGTGATTTTCGCGTCCTCGCCGCCAAGCTCGATGGCTACGTCCGTCTGCGGAATGAGTTCCTCAACGGCTCTGGAGCACGCAACGACCTCCTGCTCGAAGGGAACAGCAAGCCTGTCCGCCAGCGTCAGCCCGCCCGAGCCTGTCACGGTGACGTGATACTCGCCGGCATATTCCTTTCGGAAATCCTCCAAAAGCTCCCGGACCTTATCGAATACATTTGACATATGCCGCTCATAGCGCTTATAAAGGACTTTATTTTTTTCGTCCAGCAGCACGAGCTTTACAGTCGTCGAACCGACGTCGATACCTAACTTTTTCATGTGTGCCTTTCTTCAAAAGCCGGTCGGAGCCGGCGTTCGCAACGGAATTTTCTATATCAGTGTGGGAACATGTCCCGCTCGTTTTCAATCTATATGTGTCTGTGTCACGAAATATTCTGCTCCGCGGCCTGCTCGGAAAGCTCGGCCACACGCTTGAGGATGCGCACATACTCGAGCGCGTCCTTCTCGCCCAAAAGCTTCAAAAGCTCTGAAAGGCGGCGCACCGTCTCTTCCCTGCGCTCGGTCGCGAAAAGGCGCCCCTTTTCCGTAACAAAGACCTGAATCTTCCGCTTGTCCGCGGGGTCAGGCGTTCGCACAACGTAGCCCTTTTTGCATAGGCTGTTCAGGATACTCGCAACGCGCGAGGTATTCACTCCGAGCTGCTCGCTGATATCTCCGGCACAGGCCCCGTTTTTTCCCTCGACAAGATAGAGGAGAACCGGCAGTTCTCCCCTTGCGGCTTCGGCAATATTGCTCTGCAACATGCGCGAATTGCGCTCCCCCGCCACCCGGCAGTTCAGAAGCTCCTCCGCATATTTTTCATAATCAATCATTTTAAATAATACCTCACACCATGAGCATTTTACATTCTATGCGCTGGAGGCGTATTTGTCAAGAGAAAAGGCCTTTATCGAACGCCGCCGCGAGCAGGGAACGCGCGAAAAACAGCGGAGCCTTCCGGCCCCGCTGTTTTTTAAAGCTTGTCAATCTGCGTCCGTTTGACCCGGCGGTACAGCAGCAGACACACGGCAAAACCCAACGCCTCCGCGCAGGGAAAGGCCCACCAAATATTGTTGACATTCCCCGTAAGGGACAGACAGTATGCAATTGGCAAAACGCCGACGAGCTGGCGGATGATCTGGACAATGAGGGCATAGACCCCGTGCGACAGCGCCTGAAACGCCGAGCACAGAACGAATACGACGCCTGTAAAGACGAAGCCGAGACTGATGATGCGCAGGGCCGCAACGCCCATCTCCATGGTTTCGGACTTGTTAATAAAAACGGACAAAATCGGGCGCGGGACGAGCTGGAAGAGCGCAATCCCCACAAGCATGATGACGACGGCGTAGACAAGCGCGATCTTCGTCGTTCGCCGGATGCGCTCCGGACGGCGCGCGCCGAAGTTGTAGGCAATGATCGGGATCATGCCGTTGTTGAGACCGAAAACCGGCATATACACAAAGCTCTGGAGCTTGAAGTAGACCGTCATAACCGCCGTGGCGGAGGCGGAAAACGCGATTAGAATGAGGTTGATGCCGTAGATCATAACGGAGGCGACCGTTGTATTCACAATGGCCGGAACGCCGACGGCGTAAATTTCCCTGATGACTCTGCCGCTGGGGCGAAAGCCGCGCAGTTTAAGCCGTATCTCCCGGTTGTACTTGAGATTGAAGTGCAGATCAACGAAAGACGCCAGAATCTGCCCGATAACGGTTGCGATTGCGGCGCCCGCCACGCCCATTTTGGGGCAGCCGAGCAGGCCGAAAATCATGATGGGGTCGAGGACGATGTTCGTGACGGCGCCGACAATCTGACCGATCATTGAAACCTTCGTTTTGCCTGTGGATTGTAAAAGCCGGGAATAGGTAATGTCGAAAAACAAGCCGAAGGAGGCGATGGAGCAGATGGCGAGGTAGTCTGTGCCCATGTCGATGATTTCCGGGATCTGCGTCTGCTTTTCAAAAAAGGCCCGCGCGCCGAAAATGCCGAAGACAATAAAGACGATCATGCTCAAAAGCGCAAGGAAAACGCCGTTCATCGCCACGTCGTTGACTGCCTTCTGATTTTTCTCCCCAAGTCTGCGGGACAAAAGAGCGTTGATACCGATACCGGTGCCGACTGCGATACCGATCATCAAATTTTGTATCGGGAACGCAAGACCGACGGCAGTCAGTGCATTTTCGCTCAGGCGCGAGACAAAGTAGCTGTCCACAACGTTGTAAAGCGCCTGTATCAGCATAGAAATCATCATTGGAACCGCAAGCTTCATGAGAAGCTTCCGCTCGTCCATCGTGCCCATGATATTTTCGGGCATCTGTTCCATTTTTTCGGTTCCTTCGTTCAGTTGGATCACTCATTTCAGATTTTAGATAAGGGTATTATTATACTATGGCGCATGGCAGATTGCAATAGCATACGGCGAAACACGTCGTATCCGCCCGCCTTTACTTACAAAAAGTCCCACCGTCTTTTTTGCAATTTCCTCTTGACTTAAAGCGCATTTAAGGGTATATGCTTTTATAAAACCCAAATGAAACAAAAGCGGAGGAACAAAACATGGAAGATGCAAAGGTCTATTTTACGGACTTTCACACAATTGCGTTCGGCGACGGTCTGCCGGCAAAGCTTAAGACGCTGATAAAGGCCGCCGGTATTGGCGACATCGATATGGACGGCAAATTCGTCGCTATCAAAATGCACTTTGGTGAGCTTGGCAACGTCAGCTATCTGCGCCCGAACTACGCAAAGGCAGTCGCGGACGTTGTGAAAGAATGCGGCGGCAAGCCGTTTTTAACGGACTGCAACACAATGTATCCCGGAAGCCGCAAAAATGCGCTCGAGCATCTGGAATGTGCATGGGAAAACGGCTTCACGCCTCTTTCCGCCGGCTGTCCCGTCATCATCGGCGACGGACTCAAGGGCACGGACGACGTCGCGGTTCCGGTCGTGGGCGGAGAATATATAAAGGAGGCGCGCATCGGCCACGCCGTCATGGATGCGGACGTATTCATCAGCCTCACGCATTTCAAGGGCCATGAGATGCCCGGCTTCGGCGGAGCCATTAAGAACATCGGCATGGGCTGCGGCTCCCGCGCGGGCAAGACCGAGCAGCACTCCGGCGGCAAGCCGCACGTCATTGCGGAAAAGTGCCGCGGCTGCAAGCGCTGCCAGCGCGAGTGCGCAAACGGCGGTCTGGTCTTCGACGCGGATACGAAAAAGATGACGGTCGATTCCGACCACTGCGTCGGCTGCGGCCGCTGTCTCGGCGCGTGCAACTTTGACGCCATTGCCTTCAACGACCGCGCAGCGAACAAGCTTTTAAACTACCGTATGGCAGAGTACACCAAGGCCGTCATTGACGGGCGGCCGAACTTTCACATCTCCCTCGTCATGGACGTTTCGCCGAACTGCGACTGCCACTGTGAAAACGACGTCGCGATCGTCCCGAATATCGGCATGTTCGCAAGCTTTGACCCGCTGGCGCTTGATCAGGCCTGTGCAGACGCGGTGAACGCCGCCGCCCCGATGCAGGGCAGTCAGCTCGCCAGAAACCTCGCAAAGCCGGACTTTACCGACCACCGCGACCATTTCCGGAACACGACCCCCGAGTCGGAATGGAAAAGCTGCATGGAGCATGCGGAGAAGATCGGCCTTGGCACGCGCGCGTATGAGCTGATTCGCGTTCAATAACGCGGGGATGTTCCGCCGCAGCAAAAAAGAACCCGCATTGATTGGGTACTAGAAAAAGGGCGCTGTCCGAAACCATACGGCAAGGACAGCGCCAATTTTTGCACTCAAATGTGCCTTAATAAATCCATAAAGGGCACCATAATAAAGTGCGGAATAAATTTTGCGATAAGCCTGTGCACCATGCAGATCAGACCCGGGGCCGAAACCCAGAGATTTAATTTGCTGTCGAAAAGCGCCCACCTAACCACGGTCGCGGCACGACTTGCGAGGAAAAAGTGATAGCCGTCCTCGTCCGTTTTCTGCGCGTTTGCAATAAACTCCGTGTCCTTGATCCAATAAGGGCACACCGCCGTTACGTGAATGCCGGTCAAAAGCAGCTCATAGTGCAGGGCCTTCGTGTAGCTCTGCAAAAACGCCTTCGTCGCAGCATAGATGTTCAGATACGGCATGGGCTGAAATGCCGCCGTCGAGCAGATTTCAAGCACACGACTGCCGCTTGTGAGATACGGCAGCGCTGCCGTCGTCACACCAACCGCCGCGCGGCAGTTGAGATTTATCATACCGTCGTTATCCTCGGACGGAATGTCCGTCGTTCTGCCGATACGCCCATAGCCCGCCGCACAGACAAGGTATGCAATCTCTGGCCGCTCCTTTTCAAACAGCTCGGAAAGCGCGCGGATGCTCTCTGTTTTTTGGAGGTCCNNGTCACAGACTTCCTGCACGGCGCGGAGCTTATCCTCCCGCCGCGCGATGACCCATATTTCGTCAAGGCTCTCGTCCGCGCCGATCTGGTGCGCAAATTCCCGCCCGAGACCGCTCGATGCGCCGGTTATGACTGCAATTTTCATTTCGCACCCTCCCCAAGTCCTGCTGCGGCTACAATTTGCCTACGCGCGGCGCTATGCATGCGCCGTGCACTTTTTGTTCAGTATACCACAATTGTCAGCCGTAATCCGCAAAAAAGGCGAACCGGACATGCCTTTTTTCGTGCAAAATTTTCTTTTTTAAAAAAGAGGGAAAATAGGGGGCAATGTCGTATATGTTATTGTGGGTTTTCTCCCCGCACATTTATGGAGGTGACCTTTCATGCCGACTCCCAGAGAACTGCGCGAGGATACGGAACGCCTTCTGGTTTCTGCCCGCGGCGTGCGCGCCGCCGACTCCAAGGGCCGCGAAAAGCCGGAAGGNNGCTTTCAGCGGGATGTGGACCGCATCACCTACTGCAAGGCTTTCCGCCGTTTAAAGCACAAGACGCAGGTTTTTCTCCAGCCGGAGGGCGACCACTATCGCACGCGTCTAACGCATACGTTGGAGGTCACACGAATCGCGCGCACGCTTTCTCGTGTGCTGATGCTCAACGAGGACTTGACCGAAGCCATCGGTCTCGGCCATGATCTTGGTCACACACCCTTTGGCCATGCGGGCGAGCGCGCCTTGAATGAAATGCTGCCCGGAGGCTTCCGTCACTACGAGCAAAGCTTGCGCGTGGTGGACAAGCTCGAAAAGTCCGGTCAGGGCCTGAACCTCTGCTATGAAACGCGCATGGGCATCCTGAAAAACACCCTAGGCGCGCCGGACGACACGTTGGAGGCCACCGCCGTCCGCCTGTCGGACCGCATCGCCTACATTAACCACGATGTGGACGACGCGATACGCGCAGGCATCATCACAAGCGAGGACCTGCCTCCCGTCGTAACGGAGCGTCTGGGTAAAAAGCACAGCTCGCGAATCAACTCCATTATTATGGATGTTTTAGAGAACAGTAAGGAGGGCGGTATCAAAATGTCGCCCGATATGGTCGCTGCTGTTGATACCTTTTATGAATTTCTCTATGAGCAGGTCTATCGGAACCCCAGAGCAAAGGGGGAAGAAGCAAAAGTCTCCGGCATTCTCGGCGGCATCTGGGACTATTATGTGAGCTGCNNACCCGGAGAAGCTGCCCCCGCGCTATCAGCACATCGCGGACAACGAAGGCGTTGAGCGCGCCGTGTGCGACTATGTTTCCGGCATGACGGACAACTATGCAATCTATCAGTTCAGCAATATCTTCATTCCCAAGGCATGGCAGGTAAAATGAGCCGTCAAAGTTTTCATGCCCCGTAGGGGCGAACTGTGTCTGCCCGCCTTTTTCAGGCTTGTAAGCGGGGGCGAACACAGTTTGTCCCTACAATGGGATGCAAACAGCGGCGCATTTTGTAGGCGGCTGCACATTTTAATCCATGCGGCACAAGAATAAAGGCAGTACCCGAAAGGAGGCGACAGCCGTGCCATTTCCGGACAGCTTTCTTCAGGAGCTTGTCGAGCGAAACGACATTGCGGACGTCGTTTCCCAATATGTTCGTCTCACAAAAAAGACCGGGCAGAACCTTTTTGGTCTGTGTCCATTCCATAGCGAAAGGACCCCGTCCTTCTCTGTGAACCCGGAGCGCCAAATCTACCATTGCTTCGGCTGTG
>DEMY01000023.1:0-9835 GCA_002359425.1 Clostridiales bacterium UBA2658 | reverse complement strand
CCGGAGGACGAGCACGACGCGACCGCCGGCAAGCGCGAGCGGCTGCTGAAGCTAAACCGCGACGCCGCCCGCTTCTTCTATGCCGAACTTTCAAAGCCGGAGGGCGAGACCTCCCGGGCCTACATACAAAAGCGCGGCATTTCGCCGCAGATGGTCACGCGCTTTGGTCTCGGCTGCGCGCCGGACGAGTGGGACGCGCTGACGGACGCAATGCTCCGCTCTGGCTACACGAAGCCCGAGCTTCTTTCCGCCGGTCTTGTGCGCGCCTCTAAAAAAGGGGACGGCGGCGTCTACGACACATTCCGAAACCGCTTGATNNTTTCCGGTCATAGACATCCGGGGCAGCGTCATAGGCTTTTCGGGGAGAATTCTTGACGACGGTGAACCGAAGTACATGAATAGCCCGGAAACCCTTGTTTACAGCAAAAGTCACAATCTTTTCGCAATGAACTTGGCTAAGAAGTCAAAACTTGGATATATTATCCTCTCGGAGGGCAATATAGACGTGGTTTCGCTGCATCAGGCGGGCTTCGACTGCGCGGTCGCCTCGCTGGGCACCTCGCTGACAGCGGAGCAGGCGCGGCTCATTTCACGCTATGTAAATGAGGTCGTCATCGCCTACGACGGGGACGAGGCCGGACAAAAGGCGTCCCAGCGCGCAATCGGCATTTTGCAAAAGCTCGACATCAAGGTCCGCATCCTACGCATGACCGGTGCGAAGGACCCAGATGAATTCATCAAAAAATACGGGCCGGCGGCTTTTGAAAATCTCATTTCAAAGTCGCAGAACCATATTGAATACCGCTTTGCGGACGTTGCCGCAAAGCATGACCTCACGACCGACGAGGGCCGCATCACCTTTTTAAAGGACTCCATGGGCCTGCTGGCGAGCCTTCCGAACGCTGTGGAGCGCGAGGTATATGCCAGCCGGGCCGCCGACATGGCAAAGGTTTCGCCTGACGCCGTTTTGACGGAGGTCGAGCGCGAACGCAAAAAGGCCGCGGGACAGGCGAAGAAGAAACGAGAAACCGAGGCCGCCCGCCCCATCCGCCAAATCCAGCCAAAATCGCGGGAGCTGCGCTTTGAAGACCCCGTAAGCACTGCGGCGGAAAAAGGCGTTCTGCGGCTTTTATATCACGACCCGACGCTGTTCGGGGACGAAACAAAGCTTTCCGAGGGGGATTTCTCCGTTCCCCAGTTTGGAAAGCTTTACGCGGCGCTTCGTGAGCAGACGAAGGCTGGCGGCCCGCCGTCCATCGCCCTTTTGCAGGGCTTTTCGGACGACGAGGTTTCGCTTTTAACGGAGATTATCGAGGAACCCTTCGACCCCGCGAGGGCAGAGAAGGCACTCGCGGACTACATAGAAAAAATCAAAGCCGCAAAGCTTGTGAGACTGGAGCGCAGCGGAGACGGCGACGCCATGCTTGCTTATGCTGCGGAAAAGCAAAAGCGCAAGGGCTATAGGGGGTAAAGGATATGGCTGCAAAAGAGAACGAAGATAAGAAGAAAATCAAAAAGGTTTCCGCCGAATCCGAAGCGCCGGCGGACGTGCAGGGCGAAAACGCTGCGCCCGAAAAAACAGCGGAGGAATGCCTGCGGGAACTCATTGAAAAGGGAAAAAAGGCCGGCAAGCTCACGAGCAAGGAGCTTATGGACGTTTTGGAGAACCTCAATCTAGAGGCCGATCAGATTGACAAGTTCTATGACACGCTTGAAAATCTCGGCATCGATACTGCGGGTGAGGACTATCTGCGCCCGATCGACGAGGACGCGCTGCCGGAGCTTGAGCAGCTTGAGGAGATTGAAGAGGTCTCGGACGAGGAACTCAAAAATGCGGACGCACTGGTTGACTCCTATGCCACCGACGATCCCGTCCGCATGTATCTGAAAGAGATTGGCAAAATTCCGCTGCTGACGCCGGAGGAAGAGATCAGCCTCGCGATCCGCATGGCACAGGGCGATGAAGAGGCCAAGCGCCGCATGGCCGAGGCAAACCTTCGTCTGGTCGTCTCCATCGCAAAGCGCTATGTCGGCCGCGGCATGCTGTTCCTGGACCTCATTCAGGAGGGTAATCTTGGTCTTATCAAGGCCGTTGACAAGTTTGACTACACAAAGGGCTACAAATTTTCCACCTATGCGACCTGGTGGATTCGTCAGGCCATCACCCGCGCGATTGCCGATCAGGCCCGCACCATCCGCATCCCTGTGCACATGGTCGAGACCATCAACAAGGTCATCCGCGTCTCCCGCCAGCTTCTGCAGGAGCTTGGCCACGACCCGACGCCGGAGGAAATCGCGGAAGAAATGGGTATGCCCGTCGATAAGGTGCGCGAGATTTTAAAGATCGCACAGGAGCCGGTTTCTCTGGAAACCCCAATCGGTGAGGAAGAGGACAGCNNCTTCATCCCGGACGAGGACGCCTCCGAGCCGAGTGAGGCGGCAAGCTATACGCTTCTCCGCGAGCAGCTCGACACCGTTCTTTCGACGCTCACGCCAAGAGAGGAGAAGGTTCTGCGTCTTCGCTTCGGTCTTGAGGACGGCCGTACACGCACCCTTGAGGAGGTCGGCAAGGAGTTCAACGTCACCCGCGAGCGCATCCGCCAGATCGAGGCGAAGGCCCTCCGCAAGCTCCGCCACCCCTCCCGCTCGAAGAAGCTCAGAGACTTTTTGAACTAAGCCGGATAATCTTAAAAAGCTCGCTGCAAACTGGTGTTGCAGCGAGCTTTTTGCGCAAATGATTATAAAAGCTTTTTCAAGGCAATCGAGAGCTGATCGGGACAGGAGGTGCCCCTTCCGTTGCAGCTAATACCCGAAAGGCGCCCTATGGCATCTTCGACCTTCATCCCAACAACAAGACGGCTGATGCCCTGCAGGTTGCCGTCGCAGCCGCCGAAGACCTTGAGGTCGGTGATTACGCCGTTTTCCGCCGAAACTGTCATGTGTCGGGAGCACACACCCTGTGGATCAAATTCCACTGTCATTTTTATCGCTCCAGTGCTGATGGTTTTTATTTAAGGAAGCCGTCGATGATCGCGGCCTCCGCCTCTTTTTCGGTGAGGCCGAGGGTCATGAGTTTGATGATCTGCTCGCCCGCGATTTTGCCGATGGCAGCCTCGTGGATGAGGTTTGCGTCCACGCAGTTGGCGGAAATCTCCGGCGTGGAAACGACCTTGCCGTGGTCTTTAATAATGGCGTCGCACTCGACGTGTCCAAAGCACTCGTTGTTGCCATAGACCTTCGAGACAAACTTCTGCTCGGAATTCTCAGTCGCTACAGAGCGGGAGGTGACCTGCGTGCGGCTGCCTACGCCGTTGAGATCGACGGAAAATTCCGTTTCGGCGGTCTGGTGACCGTGCGTCATGATCTTTTCGAGAATTACGAGGCTCGCGCCGTCGCCCAGATCGCCGCTCGTTTTGCGGATGGTGGAGTCAACGCCCTTGATCTGGATCGTACGCATTTCAAGCGAAGCATTTTTACCAAGATGAACTTCCGTAACCGGGTCCAAAACGCGCGCACCCTCGCCGCTGCCCTCGCCATAATGCTTTTCAAGATAGAGAACCTTCGCACCTTCCTCAAGGAAGAAGCGGTGAATACCATTGTGGTGCGTTTCCTCGCAGCCGTCGTTGTGGATGCCGCAGCCGGCATTGATAATGACGTCCGCGTTCTTGCCGATGTAGAAGTCGTTGTAGACCTTGTCATCGATGCCTCTTTCGGTGATGACGACGGGGATGCTGACGGTCTCGCCCTTCGTATCCGCGCGGACATAGATATTGATGCCGGGCTTGTCCTCCTTGCGGATGATGTTAATGTTCGGCGTAACGTTTATTTTGACGGACTGGCCGTTTTTACGGAGCGAGAAGGCTCCGGTCGGCACACCGTCCAGATCAGCGACCGCTTTCAGAAGATTGCGATCGACGTTTTGAAGTTCAAAATCTGCCATAATCGTTTCCCTCCTTACATCTTGCGGCAGGCCTGCATCGTGAGCAGTTCTTCGAGCGGAGCGCCCTTAGGAATCACCCTTTCGATATGCCCGTCGGTCAGCATGACAATTTCATCCGCGATGCGGAGAATACGTTCCTGATGGGAGATGACAACGATACTGCCGGACATGTCCTTCTGCATTTCGTTGAAGACGCTGATGAGGTTATTAAAGCTCCACAGATCAATGCCGGCCTCCGGCTCGTCAAAAATCGTGAGCTTTGCACGGCGCTGGAGGACGGACGCGATCTCGATGCGCTTTAATTCGCCGCCGGACAGATCGCCGCTGACCTCGCGGTCCACATAGCCGTTGGCGCACAGGCCGACGTTCGCGAGAATGTCGCAGACCTCGTTGAAGGTAAGCTTGTCCTTGGACGAGAGGTTCAGAAGATCGTGCACCGTGACGCCCTTGAAGCGGACCGGCTGCTGGAACGCAAACGCGATGCCCGCGCGGGCACGCTCATCGACGGGCCAGTCGGTGATGTCCTTGCCGTCAAAGAAAATCTTGCCGCTGTCCGGCTTGTCAACGCCCATGATGATTTTCGCAAGCGTCGATTTGCCCGAGCCGTTCGGGCCGGTGATGGCGACAAATTTGCCGGGATCGAGCGTATAGGAGACATCCTTTAAGATGTGCTTTCCGCCGGCGCTGAAATTTATATCCTTCAGTTCTAACATGAAGCATAATCCTTTCTGGTCAAATTTGGGTTTTTTAAGACGCAGCTGATAATGCGCATAAGACGGTTTATCAATTGCTTCTAAGTATAAACCACTGTTTTATGTAGGGATTATATCACGCCCGTTTTCAAAAATCCAGTGTCCGTTATGCTGTTGATACAATTTTGAAATCTTTATTTTTTTGAAATTTTTACTTCGCACTTCATTTGAACAGAGAATTGTGGTACAATACGTAGCAAATTGATTTACTTACTTCAGCGAACACTTTGCAAATCGGAGGAAACGCAATGAAAGTAACCTTTTTAGGCGCAACACACGAGGTCACCGGAAGCTGTACGCTCATCGAAGCAGCGGGCGCGAACATCCTTATCGACTGCGGCATGGAGCAAGGACCGAACCTCTTTGTCAATCAGGAAATCCCTGTAAATCCCGGAGACATCGACTGCGTTTTGGTAACGCACGCGCACATCGACCACTCTGGCAACATTCCGCTTCTGTGCAAAAACGGCTTCAAGGGCCGGGTGTACGCGACCGAGGAAACCGTTCACCTGTGCGAAATTATGCTTTTAGACTCCGCACATATTCAGGAGTTTGAAGCCGAGTGGCGCAACCGAAAAGCCAAGCGCTCCGGCGGTCCGCTCTATCAGCCCATCTACACGATTGCGGACGCGCAGTGTGCCGTTCAAAAAATGCAAGGCGTCAAATATGGCGAGGAAAAGCAGATTGCGGACGGGGTGAAGGTCCGCTTCAACGACATTGGCCATCTGCTCGGCTCCTCCTGCATCGAAATCTGGATCACCGAAGGGGACGTCACAAAAAAGATCGTCTTTAGCGGCGACATCGGAAACAAAAACCGCCCCTTCCTTAATCCGCCGCAAAAGGTGAGCGACACCGACTATCTCGTCATCGAATCGACCTATGGCGACCGGCTGCACGAGGCTTCGGTCGATTTGGAGCCGCTCATGGCGGAATATCTGCAAAAGACCTTTGACCGGGGCGGAAACGTCGTCATTCCAGCCTTCGCTGTCGGCAGGACGCAGGAAATTCTGAGTCTGCTGCGCCGTATCAAGGCGGACGGGCTCGTGAAGGGGCACGACGGCTTTCCGGTCTATGTTGACTCCCCGCTTGCGAACGAAGCCACCGCCATTTTCTTACAAAGCGATCCTATGGCCTTCAACGAGGCCACGCGCGCGCTTTTCAAAAAGGGCATAAACCCGCTCGTTTTCCCGGATCTCAAAATTTCCGTCTCGGCGGACGAGTCGAAGCAGATCAACTTTAACAATACCCCGAAGGTCATTATCTCCGCCTCCGGCATGTGCGAGGCCGGGCGCATCCGCCACCACCTCAAGCACAACCTCTGGCGCAAAGAATGTCTCATTTTGTTCTGCGGCTACCAGTCCAACGGCACGCTCGGCCGAACGCTTTTGGACGGGGCAAAGGAGGTCAAAATTTTCGGCGAGCCGATTGCGGTAGAATCCGAAATCGCAAAGCTCCCGGACATGAGCGGCCACGCGGACAAGCAGGGTCTTTTGGACTGGGTATCGGGCTTTCAAAAGACGCCCGCGCAAATTTTCGTGAACCACGGCGAGGATCAGGTCGCGATGGCGTTTGCCCAGACGCTGCGGGATACCTTTAAGGTCAAGGCGGACGTGCCCTACAGCGGCACCTCCTACGATCTCGTGACCGGCAGCGTTCTGGTGCAGACAACCGGCATTCCGATTGAGAAAAAGAAGCTTCGCGGCGGAGACGAGCGCAGCGCAAAGGTCTTCCAGCGCCTGATTGCCTCCTGCGAAAAGCTCCTGCGCGTCGCCAAGAGCCGCGAGGGCATGGCGAACAAGGAGCTTGCCAAATTCGCCGATCAGGTTGATCAGCTCGCCGAGCGCTGGGGAAAATAAAAGTATAAACCTCTAATAAATCCAGAGACCGCCAAGGCAGTCTCTGGATTTTAAAATTATTAGTCGGGGTTTTTCTCGATAATCTCGCAAAGCGCGAGAAAGCTGTAACGGAACGCGTCAACGATCTTAGGGTCGAAATGCTTGCCGCTCTCGCTTATGATGACATCAAAGACCCTTTCCTTCGAGTAAGGCTCCTTATAGGGGCGGCGGCTGATGAGCGCATCGAAAACGTCCGCCACCGCGGTGATGCGGGCCTCCATGTGGATCGCTTCGCCCTTCAGTCCTATGTAGCCGGTACCATCCCAATTTTCGTGGTGCTCAAGAACAATCACGCGCGCACCGGCCATGATGGGGCCGGGGGCGTTGTGCAAAAGCTTTTCACCATCCACCGTATGAAGCTTCACAATCTCGAATTCTTCAGGCGTCAGCTTACCGGGTTTTTCGAGTATCTCCGTCGGAACGAACACCTTGCCCACATCGTGCAGCATGGAAGCAATGGTGATATATTCAAGATCCTTGCCTTTGTAGCCCATTTGAGCGGCAAGCACGCGCACGCACTGCGAAACGCGCTCAACATGTGCCGCAGTTTGACCGGACTTCACCTCAACGATGCTCGCAAGCGCGCTGAGCACCTCGGACTGGCTCTCTGAGATTTCCTCAGTCAGCTCGCTCTTTTCGCCAATCAGGTCCTCGATGCTCTGGCTCAGGCTGTTGACACAGCGAATCAGCGTTCCGATTTCATCGTTCGCCGTCACGGGCACGGTCAGGTTAAAATGCCCCTCCCCTATTTGCTCGATGGCGTTCGTCGCGCGCTTGAGCCGCCGTGTGAGCAGCATGGTCGTTGCGAACATTACGAGCAGAAGCACAAGGAAATAGCTGAGGATGGCGAGCGGCGGCCAGAGCAACCGGAATTGCGCGCGCACGCTTTCGATCGTCGTGTAAAGGCAGAGATAGCCGACCGTCCGCCCCACGGCGTTGCGCACAGGCGCGAAGGCCGCAACCATGCGACCCTTCTCATCGTAAAACGAGGCGGTATTGCCCGCCTTGAGCGCAGAAGTGCACGCCGTGAAGCGGCCCATGAGATCCCCCAGCCCACGGTTTGAAGCGAGAATGCAATACTCCTGCCCCGCCTTGCCATCGGGACCGGAAACGAGAAGCACAGCCGCCGTGTCCGATTCCGTCTCATAGAGGGGATAGTTCTCGACAAGTCTGCGGCTGAGCGAGCGATAGACCGGTTCACCGAGGTCGATACTGTCTGTTATGCGCGAAACGTCGTCACCATTCAAAAGCTGCGCGGTGAGGGTCGCTTTTTCCTCCATGGACTGTAGATTCCGCCGGACATAAACGCGGTATTGCGTAGCCGAGGCAAAGTAAGCAACCAGCACAAAGCCGGTCATAATGACGCATTCAAAAAGCAGCAGCTTCCAGAGAATGTGATGTCCATGCACAAGCACCCGCCAGAAAAACGCGCACAATGCAAAAATGGCTGACGCAAGCATGAAGGGCCGTGCGCAGTTCTGCAAAGCGTGCAGTAGCCATTCCCGCACCGCCTGCCAGAGTGAAACGGAAGCCGTCACCGGCATCGTTTTTACTTTGTTCCCGTCGAGGTACCAAGGCGTATGGTTTGAAATACCGCAAACCGTTCTTCCAACGGTACAGAGCTCATAGATCCCGCTTGCAAAATCCCCCTCGCCCGTCCACGACGGAGCAAGAAGCGCGCCGTCCACAAGCGCATAGGCCGCCGATGCAAAATAGTCGTAGACATAGACAGCGCCGCCGGTCCAGCAGACATAGTAGGGCCGCACGCCGGCGCCGTTTGCAATATTGTAGTTGCACTGGCACAGAACCGTCTTCCCGCCGCCAAGCGTGCCAAAACCGATCTCGCCGGAGCATTTGGCGTAATAATAGGTGCCGCCCGGCCCACCCGCAACGTCGTTATAGGCGAAGGCGGTCCCGCTGTTCAAAACGCCGTTCATGCGCGCCTCGCCAGTCCTGACGTCGATTTGGAAAAGCTGTGCACTGTAGGTCTCATAGCGCGTAAAATATAAAACGCCGTTTTCAATGTGCATCGGCGAGGTACGGATCGTTCGCCCGCTGTCCGGCGTTTCCAGCGAATAATCGATGGTATAGAGCGTTTTTACAAACGTTCCCGTGCGGTCGTAAACGCAGATGCGGTCGGTGAGCGCGGTGGAAGTTCCATTTCGGATATCGGTACAATAAAAATAGACGTTGTCACTTTCGTCGAGCGTAACACCGGTGATGTACTGATTTCTGCCCGCGTCGATGTGAAAGCGGAGCACCCCGTCCGGCCCGATGCACAGAACGCGCAGCCTTGCGTCGTTCAAAACCGTGCTGCCATCGCTCATTCGGACAGCTTCTACCGGGCTTTTGCAGCGCAGCGTCCGGCTGGCAATATCGACTTTCGCGTCGCTGAGCGGCACACGGGAAACGGCAAACATGCCGCAGAGCAGCACCAGCGCCAGCAGAAGCCATAGCGGGCGAAATATAAGCTCCGCCGCTTGCAGCAGGCGCTTTTTTATCGGAGACGTCGATTGGTCGGACATGGTAAAGTCCTTTCTGCGGCTGTCCCTCTTTCCGCGGAGGAAACCGGAACGCAGCCAGCTAAAAAGGCAGCGCACTTTTTCGTCCGTTTTCGGGCGTATGCAGACTGTAAATTGCAAAAACAATTAAAAATTATATGCTTCCAATCGAATTCTGTCAATATTTACACAAAGGTTTGTCTGTTGTGTAAAAATGTACGTTTCTTCTACGCTACATTGCCACCGAAACTGCCGAAAAGCCTTCAATCGTTTTTCAGCCGCCTCCCGCACTCCATTGAGCAGAACAGAACGACCTCTTTGGGCGTCGGCACCTTTCCGCAGGCCGGGATGTTGCTCCAGACCGCCTGCACCTTCGGATCCGGCACGTTCATTCCCAACTTCAGAGCATGTCGGATATCCCGTCGAACAGCCTCCGCGCTCGTCCCGTGCCGCTCGGCGATTTCCTCATAAATGCATTCCATCTTCTGCATAGTATTCCTCCATACACTTTTCGAGCGTTCCTGCGCTCTTGTGGCAGATTATAACACATATATGCTGTCGTTAAAAGTCGAGTTATGGCGAATTAAAAACGCATCTGACAATGGGGTTCCAGGCTTTGCTTTCAGCTAGAACGTTTTTACGGTTGTTGCTACCAATTTTCAGAAAAAATATGATATCCTTTATCCATGCTTCCAAGGATGTGCGCAATGTCAAAGAGAAAAATCGTTTTAATCGTTATCTTAGCCG
>DEMY01000001.1:207-31526 GCA_002359425.1 Clostridiales bacterium UBA2658 | reverse complement strand
GCGCTCCATGGCGGCTCGGTCCCGGTCCTGCGACTCGTCGTAAACGCCCACGGTTGGAAACCCGGCACGCCTGGCGGTGGCGAGGGCGAAATAGGCATCCTCAAAGACCGGTGTCTGCGCTTTCGGGGTGCCGAGACATTTGAGGGCCGCCTCATAGACCGCAGGATCCGTTTTGCCTGCGCCGGCCTCGGTGCAGGTGAAAACGCCCTTGAAATATTTGAGCAAATCGTTTTTCTGAAGCGTCGCTTCAACAAGATAGCGGTCCGTCGCCGTGGCGAGCGCCATCGGGATGCCGCGCGTGCGGAAAGCTTCCAGCAGCTCGATTATGCCCTTTTTCGGTAAAACCTCCGTCCGGTACATCGGTTCTACGAGGTCGTTGATACCCTGCGAAATCTCTGCGTCTGTCTCAGTGATGCCATAGACTTCGCGGAAATACGCAGTCGTTTCGAGTAAGGACATGTTCTTGATGTCCTGCCAGAGCGTCGGTTCTGGCACAATGCCGCGCTTTTGCAGATAGCGCAGGCCGATGCCCTTCCAGACGTACATGGAGTCCGTGACTGTTCCGTCCATATCAAAAATCGCGCCGGATATTATCATGCCGTGTTCCTTTACTGTTCTTCAAATGTGTCAAAATCAAGGCTCTCCGCGCTCCAGAGCGCCAGAAGCGTCCCCTTGCGCGCTGAAACTTCAGAGCATGCCCCAGTGAATTCGTTGCTCACGCCGATGGGAAAGCTCGCCGTCATCGTGTAATCGTTAAGCGGATATTTGAGGCCGCGCTCAAAAACGCCCTCTGCGTCCGGGCCGAGGGCAAAAACAGAAACCGTGCCGCGCAGCGTGTCCCGAAACAAAACGCCGCCGTTTTTGAAGGCGGTGACGACAGTGCCCTCCCCGACCAGATAGCCGCGCGCGCCGTGCTCACAGAGAAAGCCAAGCGTTTGCAGGTTCGCGAGCGTGTGATCGAGCCTGCCGCCAAGGCCGCCGTAAATCACGAAGCGGTCGCATCCGCGCGAAAGGCCCTCGCATNNTATCCGTTTTCGCCTGTCGGCTTTTCTCCGAGCGAGTCGAAGTCTCCGACGATGAGATCTGGCGAAATGCCCCGTTTCCGCAAAAAGAGCAAGCCCGCATCCGCCGCGATCATAAAAGCGCTTTCTGGAATTTTGACTTCCGCGTCCGCGATTTGACCGGCTGCAAAAATGCAGCAGAGCCTTTTCATTTCTTTAACAGCGCTTCGACCTGCCGGAGCTGTTCCGAGGTGTTAACGCCAATGATCTCATAGCCCAGCTCGCGGCGGCAAACGCCGATCTTTCCGCCGCGTTTTTGCATGAGCATCGGCGCGTCGGTGAGGTAGTATTCGCCCTGCGCGTTGTCGATTTTTAATTCGGACAAAACGGCGCGGAGCTTCGGAGCCTTGAAGATGTAAACGCCGCTGTTGAGTTCGCGAATTTTTTTCTGCTCCGATGTTGCGTCCTTGTCCTCGACCACGCCAACGAATGCGCCGTTTTTATCCCGCAAAACGCGGCCATACGGAAGCGCCTCGCTTGAGCTGCCTGTTAAAACGGTGCAGTCGTTTCCGGCGCGGACATGTTCTTCGGAGAGCGCACGGTAGGTCTCTTTTTTGATAAGCGGCATGTCACCGCAGCAGACGAGAACGTCTCCGTCAAAATCGCCGAGCGTTTCAAACGCCGCCATGACCGCATGGCCCGTGCCGAGCTGTTCGGTCTGAACGGCGTAGGGATAACCCGGGAACGAGTCTAATACGAATTCCTTTTTGTAGCCGACGACAAGCACGATGTCTTCAGGTTTTATGAAATCGAGCGCTGCCAAAACGTGCGCCAGAAGCGGCTGCCCGTTTGCAAGACGCATGACCTTTGGAAGCTCGCTCCCGTCCGTTTGCAAACGCGTGCCTTTTCCAGCGGCTAGAACGATGGCTTTTAGCTTTTCATTTTTCATACGTTACTTCTTCCTTCATTCAGGATCAAACACCGGTTTCCAGAAGCGGCGTGACCGTGTATTTTTTTGTGGACAGGTATTGCAGCAGCGAAGCGATGAGCTTGGTCGTGCCGCTGCCGGAGACGAAGGTCAGCGTGACGTGCCCGTCCACTTTTTCCAGACGTGTGGTGACGGTCGAAGCGCTGGAGGTAGTTGCAGCAAAGGCGTTTCGCTGTGTGTAGTAGGAGTAGCCATGGGCAGATGCATAGGCGGCGCAGACCTTCGCGGCGGCTGTGGGCGAGGTCATGAGCGTGGGCCGCATATGTACGGCTGAAAAAATCGCGTCTTCCGCGGCCTTACATTCAGATTCAGGCGCGCTCTGGCAATAGATGCCGATATTATATCCAGACCCGTAGGCGCGGCGCACAATATCGGGAGAACTGTCCGCGTCGTCTGCCGTCAAGAAAAAGGTGGCCTTGTAGCCATACGCATCAAGCTCATTGAGGACCGCTTCCGTCGGCGGACCGATGAAGCACAGCGTTACAGAACCTGGAGCTCCCTCCTTATCCGTTGTGGTGGACGGCGTTGCCGGCGCGATAGACGGAGTCGGGGTGGCGGGCACCGTGTTGCTGTTATTACTGGTGTATTCATTGTAGCGGCTGCGCATCAGCGAGGTCGCGGCGTCCAGAAACTGCGAATCCGTCAGCACCTCGCCGCCGTTTTTGATGCGGATGATATCCCCATAGCCAACGCCGTTGATTGCGGAGCAGGTCAGACCAAAGTAGTAGCAGGTCCAGATGACCGGCACATAGACCTGACCGTTGTGATAGATCGCGGCGGCGGAATAGTAGTTGTTGTAGGAGTCATAGCAGGTTCCTTCGTTCAGATTAAAGTAAGCCTGTTTACTGCTGCTATTGAGCAGTCCAGTCGCGCTGGAGGAAAAGTAGCTATAGTAGATACCAAACGTAGAGAAAACGCGGCTCGGCACATAAACGCTCCCGCCGGAGTAGACGGCGGCGTTACCAAGGTCCAGCAGCGTGTCGTTTGTCGCCGTGAAGCACACGCCGGTGTTGTCTGCCGCGACTGAGACCGGCAGCGCCGCAGTGATGAGCGCGCAGGCCAAAAACAGAGAAAGGAGCTTTCGCTTCATGTGAGCCTCCTGTTTCTTGTACAAATGAGTGATGGCTTTTGACCAATATAGCATATTTCCATTTGGAAAGCAACCGGATCTGCAGAAAGCAGGCGTGGCGAAACAGAAAATCTTCCGCCGAAAACGAGGATTCCAGCGGAAGATTTTCTAGTCGATGTTTTCGGATATGCCGGCGGTCTCAGGAGCAGCCGCGCTGTCTCGTATCCGGTCAAGTTTTGTGTTGCGGAAATACAAGATAACGTCAACGCAGACCATAAGAATGTCGGCGATATAGAACCATGTGGAATAGGCCAAAACGCCGGTTCGTCGAGAGACCCATATCTTACCATATAGTCCGAAGCCATAGCCCAGAATGACGAGAAGCTCAAACATGACACTTTTGCCCTTTGCAGTCCGGGAGCGGAGGGACTTCGCAATATTGAACGGCCAGGATACACCAAAAATGCAGAGCATGCCGATCTCGCAGATCTGTGCGACATCGATCATAGTAAACCACTTTCTTCCTTGAAATTTAACTTTTTTATTATACCACCCTCCCGCCTGTTTTCAAGCGCAGAAGGAAAATGAAGATAGAATAAAAAATCTAGTTACTGCCAAATCGGAAAGATGTGTAAAAGAAAAAGCCCTGTAACCGTTGAGATTACAGGGCTTTGCTTGGAGCTGTTATCCAGATTCGAACTGGAGACCTCATCCTTACCAAGGATNNTGGCGACCGAGATGGGGCTCGAACCCACGACCTCCAGCGTGACAGGCTGGCGTTCTAACCAACTGAACTACTCGGCCTCGACCGCGTGAACGCTTTGCTATTGTACAATTGATTTTGGGTTTTGTCAAGACTTAATTTGCCTTTTTTCGCTGTTTTATTTCCCCTGTGTGCAGAGGGAGAAACGGGCGCAAAAAGCCCCGCCCCCTCTGCTGTTTGCGTAGCTCAGGACAGAAGAACTTCGTCCGTTTCCTCCTGCACGCCGGCAACCTCGGCGAACTTTTGGAGAAGGTCAGCTTTCGTAAGCCGCTTTTTCTCCTCGCCCGAGATGTCGAGGATGATCTTTCCGGCGTTCATCATTATGAGACGGTTGCCGTGCTGGATGGCGTCCGTCATATTGTGGGTGATCATGAGCGTTGTCAGATTGTTTTCGGCGACCACTTTATCGGAGAGTTCCAGCACCTTCGCCGCCGTCGCGGGGTCCAGCGCCGCCGTGTGTTCGTCTAAAAGCAGCAGCTTCGGCTTTTTGAGCGTCGCCATCAGAAGCGTCAGCGCCTGCCTTTGCCCGCCGGAGAGAAGACCGACCTTTACGCTCAACCGATCCTCCAGCCCGAGACCCAGCTTTGCAAGGCTTTTCTGGTAGCGCTCACGCTCGGCCTTTGTAACGCCCCAGCCGAGTCCGCGCTTATTACCGCGCCGGTTTGCGAGCGCGAGATTTTCGATAATCTCCATGTTCGCAGCGGTGCCCATCATAGGGTCCTGAAACACCCGGCCGATGAGCTTTGCGCGCTTGTATTCCGGCATCGCCGTGACGTTTTCATCCCCAATATGGATGCTGCCCTCATCCACCGGCCAGACGCCGGCAATGGCGTTCAGGAGCGTTGACTTGCCCGCGCCGTTGCCGCCGATGACGGTCACGAAGTCGCCTTCCTTGAGCTTGAGGTCCACGCCGCAGAGCGCCTGCTTTTCGTTAATCGTGCCGATGTTGAAGGTTTTTTTTACATTCTTCAGTTCAAGCATCTTTCTGCGCTCCTCTCTTGCCTGCGAGTGCAAACGAATTTTTGGACTTTTCGCGCAGATACGGAACCGCGAGGAAGATAGCGACGATCACGGCGGTCAGCAGCTTCAAAAGATCCGTCGGCATTTTGAGCCACATAACGAGACCGATAACAAGGTAGTAGATGACGCCGCCCAGAACGACAAAGACCATGCGCACGGCGAAATTCATCTGTTTTTTAAAGAGCGCGTCGCCCAGAACACCGCCGATTATGACGGCGGCGAGACCGATAACGATGCTGCCCTGCCCCATTTTGATGTCCGCAAAGCCTTGATACTGCGCCATGAGGCCGCCCGAAAGGGCGACGAGACCGTTGGATAGACACAGAGCAATGACCTTCATGATGTCAATGTTGATGCCCTGCGCTTTCGACATCTCCGGGTTGCAGCCGGTTGCGCGAATGGCACTTCCCTGCTCCGTGCCAAAGTACCAGTAGAGCACGGCGACGATGACTGCGGCGAAAACGAGCACCGTTATAATAGAACCCGCGACAGTTCGCAACGAGACGATGAGCGCGTAGGTGTTCACGTTTACGGCCTTGTTCGCGCCCTGCAAAATCATGAGGTTCACGCTCCAGAGCGAAATCTGTGTGAGGATGCCGGCGAGAATGCCGGGAATGCCGAGCACCGTATGCAAAAGCCCTGTGACGAGGCCCGCAAGCAGGCCCGCAACGGTCGCGAGCATGAGCGCCACGGGAGCCGGAACGCCTGCAAGTACCAGAACGACTGTTACAGCGCCGCCGGTTGCGAAGCTGCCGTCAACCGTAAGGTCTGCAAAATCGAGAAGGCGGAACGTGATAAAAACACCGAGCGCCATAATGCCCCAGATGACGCCCTGCGCAATATTGCCGGGCAGGGCACTGACAAGATTTGTGATGTTGAGGGACGAAAAATATGCGAGAATACTGTCCATAATGTGCATCCTTTCTATCTATCGGAGAACGCGGAAGGGAGCCGTCCCATTTGGGGGCGGCTCCTTTGGCGGCGGCTTTAGTCAGCCTTGATCGCCTGATAGTCGGAGGGAGGCGTGATGCCGAGCTCTTTGCAGATATCGGCGTTGTATTCCTTTGTGAATTTCGGGGCGAACTGGACCTCCATGTTGCCGGGGTTCTTGCCGTTTACGAGGATATCATAGGCCATTTTGCCGGTCTCGTAGCCGAGGTCGTAGTAGCTGATGGAGAGCGTTGCGACGCCACAGCCGGCGCAGATGCCCTCTTCGCCCGTGACGACGGGCTTTTTGGCAGGAACACAAACATTTTTGATGATTGCCGCGTTGGAAGCCACTGTGTTGTCGGTCGGGACATAGACGACATCGGACTCATTTGCACAGGTCGTCACGACGGACTGAAGATCGTTCGAGTCGGAGAAAGTGTATTCTTTGCAGGTGTAGCCGAGCTTTTCAAGATAGCCCGTGATGACCTTGGACTGGTATTTGGAGTTGGCCTCCGACGAGCAGTAGAGGATGCCAACCTTTTTGGCGTTCGGGAAAAGCTCCTTCACTATGTCCGCCTGCTTGTCGAGCGGCGCGAGGTCGGAGGTGCCGGAGACGTTCGTGCCGGACTTGCCGCTCCAGTTGGAGATGCCGAGCGCGGTGCCGTAGTCCGTTACGGACGTGCCGAGAACCGGGATGGTGCTGGTCGCTGTCTGCGCGGCCTGCAGGCAGGGCGTGGCGTTTGCAAGGATGAGGTCGACCTTCGAGGAGACGAACTGGTTGCAGATCGTTGCGCAGGTCGGCGGGTCGTTGTTCGCGTTCTGCTCAACGAACTTCACCTTGTCGCCAAGCTTGTCCGTGAGCGCTTTTTTGAAGCCCTGCGTTGCGGCGTCGAGCGCCTGGTGCTGCACGATCTGGCAGATACCGACCGTGTAGGTCTTGTCGCCGGAGGCGGCGGCGTCGGGAGAAGCGGAGGTCGAAGTGTCAGAGCTGCTACAAGCGGCGAGCGAGAGTGCCATTGCGGCGGAGAGCAGGAGAGCGGTTATTTTCTTTTTCATTTTCTGTATCCCCTTTCAAATCATGCGAATGTCATAAAAAGACGGCCCGCCATTCAGACGAGCCGACCTGTTATACATAAAAATAGGCGTCAGCTTTCCGATATGGAGGTACGGCAATGCTTTTCGACGGCAAAAAAGGTAAAGTAGGCATAGCTAAATCGGCCCGCCCGTGCGCGGTCATCGTTAGCATTGCCATTGCCGCTGAAAACGCGATCGTCGAACATCCTGCTGACCTCCTGTGCTTGATTTGTTTATCAGTATAAAGCTTTAAATCGACGATGTCAATTGTGAGCTTTTACAAATCCGACAATGAACGCAAAAAACGACTATAAAAAACGGCGGAACCGGGCAAAGACATGCGCATATTTCCATGGTATACATTACATTTGCAAAAGGGTAACAAAACGGTTACAATGACGCTGTCCTCGAGAGAAAGATCAGGAGGACAAATCCAAAAAGGAGGTCAGGCATATGTGCTTCACATTCGGTTGCGGCTCTAGCTGCGCATGGCTTCAGCAGCTTCTCTGCAAATGCTTTGGCTACTGCGGTTAAGTAAATTAAAAAAACATAAAAACAAAACCGCGAAGCGTTTCGGCGCTTCGCGGTTTCTTATTCATTTGTTATTTTGAAAGAAAATCCATGACGACGTTTGGCATCTGCTCCTTTTTTGTGCTGTCCGTGAAGCGGACAGCTCTTGTGCCGAGGGCGGAGAGGGGCTTTGGGGCTTTTTGGCTCGTCTTTTCAGAAAGCCGGTCGATGAGAGCAGCGCCCGATACCTTTGCAGGTTCTCCGAGCGCATCCAAAACGCTGTCGCAGAATTTGAAGGGGCTTGCTGTGGAGACAAGCACAGTCGGGAACGTCTCCCCTGCCGCACGGCGTTGTTCGAGGACCGCGTAGGCATCGGCGGTGTGGGTGTCCATGAGATAACCCTCCTGATAGAGACGACCGATGGCGGCTTTGGCTTCCTCGTCGGTCGCGCAACCGCAGTCGAAATCGGCGCGGAGCGTTTGGAGGACAGCGGGGCCGACATCGTACCTGCCGCTTGTTTTCAGCTCCTCCATCCAGACCTTTAGCTTTTCTTCGCCTGCGACTATGCTCAAAAGACGCTCAAGATTTGAGGAGACAAGAATATCCATGGATGGCGAGATCGTCGTGTAAAACGCGCGATTGCGGTCGTAAACGCCCGTCTCGAAAAAGTCCGTGAGCACGCGGTTCTTGTTCGACGCGCAGATGAGCTTGCGCACAGGCAGCCCCATTTTCTTAGCGTACCAGCCCGCAAGAATGTCGCCGAAGTTGCCGGTCGGAACGCAGAAGTCAACTTTGTCGCCCATTTTAAGCTTGCCAGAGTTTACATAATCGCAATATGCAGAGAAGTAATAGACGATTTGCGGCAAAAGTCTTCCCCAGTTGATGGAGTTCGCGGACGAGAGGAAGCAACTCTTTTTATCGAGCGCTTCAGCAAAATCGCGGTCGCTAAAAATCTTCTTGACGCCCGTCTGCGCGTCGTCGAAATTGCCCTCGACTGCGGAGACGAAAACATTTTCGCCGCGCTGTGTTGTCATTTGGAGCTTTTGCACGTCGGACACGCCGTCGCGCGGATAAAAGACGACGATGGAGGTGCCGGCAACATTCGCAAAGCCCTCGAGCGCGGCCTTTCCGGTGTCTCCGGAGGTGGCAACCAAAATGCACACCTTCCGGTTCTCCCCCAGTTTTTTAAGGGACGCCACCAGCAGGCGCGGCAGCATTTGCAGGGCCATGTCCTTGAAAGCGCAGGTCGGCCCATGCCAAAGCTCCAGAACGCCGGTCTGGTCGTTTAAAAACACGGTCGGGGCAATAGCGGCGCTGTCGTAATTGTCCGCATAGGCGTCCTTTACAAAGCCACGCAGCTCGTCGGCTGTGAATTCTTTGAGGTATTTGCCCATAATCGTGACAGCGCGCTCGCGGTAATCCAGTTTACATAATTTTTCGAGTTCCTCTGCCGTCACGGTTGGAATGGTCTCCGGAATGAAAAGACCGCCGTCCGGCGCGAGTCCTTGCGCAATGGCCTGTGCGGCGCTGACTTTTTTGCTGCTGTCTCTCGTGCTATAATAGTTCATGATGGTTCCCTCACTCGAATGCGTTCTCGATATGGTTGACGCGGATGTCCTTTGGCGCAGTGCGCTCGCCCAGCGGCGCGTAGACCTCGACAACGTCGAAGCGCGGCTGCTTTTCAGTTTCGTTCTGCGAAAGCCACAAAAGCGCCGTTTTTTTGATGCGCTGCTGCTTTGCCGCCGTTACAAATTCGCGCGCTTCGGCGAACGTGTTGTCCTTTCGGAGCTTTACCTCCACAAATGCGATATACTGCCGGTTTTCGGCGATAACGTCGATCTCTCCAAAGCGGCAGAAATAGTTGAGACCGATGATTTTGTACTTTTTCTTTTTTAAACAATCCGCCGCAACGGACTCTCCAAAGCGGCCCGTCAGCTTTTTTTCCATGTGCCGTCCTCCGCATAGAGCTTTTTCAGGAACGACGGCCTGTGAATCTCGCACGGGCCGCATTCGCGGAGCGCCGCGTAGTGGGCATACGTGCCGTAGCCCTTATGGCGGGCAAAGCCGTATTGCGGGTACTGTTTGTCAAGCTCTATCATAAGCCGATCTCGCGTTACCTTCGCTAAAACTGACGCGGCGGCGATGGAGGCGCAGCTTGCATCCCCATGCACAACCGGGCGGGACGGAAACGCGATGCCCTTGTCCCGGTTGCCGTCGATGAGCGAAAGCTCCGGCGGCGGAGAAAGCTGCCCGATGGCACGGTTCATGGCAAGATAGGTTGCGTTTAAAATGTTCACTTCTCCGATCTCCGCAACGCTGGCGAAAGCGACGCCGTAAGCCAGCGCGTTTTCGACGATAACGGGATACAGCGCCTCGCGCCTTTTCGCCGTGAGCTGTTTGGAGTCGTTCAGCCCGTCGATGACAATGCCGAGCGGCAAAATGACGGCGGCGGCGCACACAGGCCCCGCGAGCGGCCCGCGCCCGGCCTCGTCCACGCCGCAGACAAGGCGGTATCCCTCCTCTGCAAGGGCGGACTCATACGCCCAAAGCGCGGCGCTATTCATCGGCTGTCACCGTTTCTGGCGTCTCCAGACTCATGCGCCCGAGCTTGCCGCCGCGAAATTCGTCTAGAAGGACGACAGACATGCGCTCTAAATCATACTCGCCCTTCCCGGCGAGAAAGCCGCGCTTTTTTGCGGCTGTTTCAAGCATTTCAAAGCCGGTCATTTCTGGCGCGGGGGTGAATTTGTAGCGCTCCTCAAGATTTTGCGGATAGAGGGCCCGAAGCTTTACGAGGAGGTTTGCGCAGAGCGTTTCGCGGTCGAGTATTTCGTCTCGCACCGCCCCTGTGACGGCGAGATTTTCGCCGACCTGCGGGTCGTCGAANNGGTGTCCAGAAGCTCAAGACCGTTTTCAAGCGTAATCCACTGCTTGCCGCGCGTGACGCCGGGCTTGTCCGAAGCCTTCGCAGCCTTGCGTTTGGCAGCTTTGTTGATGAAGGTGGATTTGCCGACGTTCGGGATGCCCAAGACCATGACACGTAGGGGTCTTGTCCCCTGTCCCTTTTCGGCGTAGGCCGCGATGCGATCCTTCAAGACCTCGCGCACGGATTGTGGAAACTGGTTAACGCCTTTTCCGCTCTTGCAGTCCGTTTCCAAAACGGCAAGGCCCTGTGATTTGTAGCGTTTGCGCCACTGCGCCGTGACGGCGGGGTCCGCCTGATCGACGCGGTTCAGAATAACGAGACGCGGCTTTGTGCCGGCAAGCCTGTCGATATCGGGGTTGCGGCTGGAATATGGGATGCGCGCGTCGATGATCTCACACAANNTCAACGCAGGCGATCAAGGAACTGCGGCTGTCAGTAGAGTCGTTGCGGTTGTCGCCCATTACGAAAACGCAGTTTTCGGGGACCGTAATCTTGCCGTCGAAGTCGATGCGGTTATGCGTCGCATCGGCAATATACGGCTCGTCCAGGGCCTTGCCGTCCACATAGACGACGCCGGCATCAAAGTCAATATCGACCGTCTGCCCCTCGGTTGCGATGACGCGCTTAATGATGGGTTCCTTCTGGAAGCTGAGCTTGCGCAGAACGACGACGTCGCCATACTTCGGCTCAAAAAAGAGGTTTGAGATAATGACGCTGTCCCCATTGTGAAAGGTCGGCTGCATGGATGGCCCCTTGATGCCGATGATGCGCACAAAAAACGCAAATACCAAAACGCAGATCAAAAGCGCGGAAACCAGACATTGCAGCCAGTCATAGGTTTCCGAAGCAGCGCTATGCACAGGTGCTGCCGCAGCCGCCGGTCCCGAAACCAGTGCCGGTTCGGGCTCGGACGCAGCGTGCGCGGCCCTGTCCGCCTGTTCCCGTTCCTCGCGCGCGAAGCGTTCGTAGTCAAACCCGGCGCTGTTTTCCGCGCCGCCGTTATTTTGCTTATTATCCAAAAAAGGCGCCTCCCTCTGGATCGGTTTTCTGAGAATCCATTATACACGGCTTTCCCCGATTAAAGCAACCACAAATTGAAAAATCGCCGGAAGCGGCAATTCTCAGGCGGCAAAAACTGTATGGATAATGAAAAAGCCCGCCATTGGCGGGCTTTTTCAAAGGGAACCGTGTTATACGCGTTCTTTGACCTTGGCCTTTTTGCCGACGCGGTCGCGGAGGTAATAGAGCTTGGCTCTGCGTACCTTGCCCCTGCGGAGCGTCTCGACGGAGACGATCGTGGGGGAATGTACGGGGAAAACCTTTTCGCAGCCGACGTTGTAGGAGATGCGGCGAACCGTGATGGTTTCGCTGATGCCGCCGTGCTTCCGGGCGATGATGGTGCCGTCGAAAGCCTGTGTGCGCTCGCGGTTTCCTTCCTTAACGCGGACAACGACGCGGACGGTGTCGCCGACGTTCATGTCGGGAAGCTCGGGCTTCATATACTGCTGAGAAAGTGTCTGAACGAGATCCATGGATAATACCTTCCTTTTCTCGGGCGTTCGTGCGCGGGAAATCTCTCCGCCAGAGGACCGCTCCTGATGGGCGTCTGCGCAATTCTCTGCACAGACTGAAGTATTTTACCATGTTTTTTCCCGATATGCAAGCTCTTTTTCGCGTTTTTGCATCAAATCGGGCACAATGTTTCCATTTCAAGATTTTTGAAAACGGCGCCCTTGACAAATCGGCCAAAACGGATATGCTATTTAAATAATTAATATAGAGTGGTATGCACAGATGCCAGATGTTTAAAGCCTGAGATAAACAAATTTTAATAAAACTTTGGAGGAAAGCCTATGTACGAAAAACTTTTCAGCGAGGGAAAGATCGGCAAGGTCACACTCAAAAACCGCCTTGTCATGTCTCCTATGGGCATCGGACTGGCCGAGCTTGACGGCACCCCGTCCGAGGATATGATCGCGTTTTATGAAGCGCGCGCGGCCGGTGGCGCGGGTCTCATCATCCCGGAGATCACCCGTGTGAACGACGACCATGGCGCGGGTATGTTCCGCCAGCTTTCCGTTACGAGCGACCGCAATATCGCGCCGCTTTCACGTCTTGCCGCCGCCATTCACAGCCACGGCAGCAAAATTTTTATTCAGCTGCACCATCCGGGCCGCGAGGGCGTTTCCATGCTCATCGGCGGGCAGCCCGTCGTTTCTGCGTCGGACATCCCCTGCAAGGTTTCAAAACAGGACACGCGCGCACTCACTACGGAGGAAGTAAAGCAGCTCATTCAGCAGTTCATCGACGGCGGCGTCCGTGTCCAGAAGGCCGGGTGTGATGGCGTCGAGCTGCACTGCGCGCACGGCTATCTACTTCAGCAGTTTTTGTCCCCTTATACCAACAAGCGTACCGACGAGTACGGCGGCAGCACAGAGAACCGCATGCGCATGGTTATGGAGATCATCGCCGGCATCCGCGAAAAGTGGGGGCCGGACTTCCCCATAGGCGTTCGTCTCTCCGTTGAGGAATTTTTGGACAAGACCGGCGTCGCCGAGGACTATATCCACATTCAGGACGGCGTCGGAATGGCTATGGCCTTTGAAAAGGCGGGCTGCGACTTTATCGACGTTTCCGTCGGCCTGTATGAGACAGGTTCCACCTGTGTTGAACCGATCTCCTTCCCGCAGGGCTGGCGGCGCGACCTGATCAAAGCCGTCAAGGATCACGTTTCGATCCCGGTCATCGGTGTTTCCGTCATCCGCGACCCCGCCGTCGGCGAAAAGTTTTTGGAGGACGGCGTAGAGGACTTCGTGTCAATGGGCCGCTCCTGGCTTGCAGACGAAAACTGGGGCGTCAAGGTCCAGGAGGGCCGCGAAAAAGAACTGTGCAAGTGCATTTCCTGCCTGCGCTGCTTTGAGAGCCTCGGCGAGTGGAGCGCGGCCGGTATTCCGCCTGAGTGCGCGGTTAACCCCCGCTGTGCAAGGGAGCGCAAGTTCGGCCTGCCGCAGCACATCGTCGGTGAGCGTTACGCCGTCGTCGTTGGCGGCGGCCCGGCGGGCATGGAGTGCGCCAAAGATCTCGCTGAGCGCGGCTGCCGCGTGACGCTGCTTGATAAGCGAAAGGAGCTTGGCGGCACCATCAATTACGCAAAGCTCCCGCCGCTCAAGGAGCGCATGCAGTGGACGACCGACTACTATTCCTATATGCTCGAAAAGCTCGACGTCGAGGTTAAGCTCGGCGTTGACGCCACCGCCGATATGATCGCGGACATGAAGCCGGACGCTGTCGTCGTTGCGACCGGCTCGAAGAGCTTTATCCCGGACGGCATTCCCGGAACGGATGGCAAGAATGTCTACACCGTCGAGGATGTTTTGTCCGGCAAGGCTGTGCTGGACGGCAAAAAGGTCGTCATGATCGGCGCGGGCATGACCGGCCTTGAAACCGCCGAATTCCTCACGGCGAAGGGCTGCAAGATGACCATTGCGGATATGACGAAGTGTGCCGCCCCGAAGGCGAACCCGACAAACGTCGCGGATGTCTGCGGCCGGCTCAATCAGGCCGGAACCGAATATGTTTTCAAGCACGCTCTCAAGGAGATAAGGCCCGACGGCGTTGTTTTGGAGAGTGTTGAGGACAAGGCTGAAACCTTCGTCGTGGCGGACGCGGTCGTTCTCTCACTCGGCAACAAGCCTGACAATGCGCTGGCCGATGCACTCAAGGAAAAGGGCATTGCCGTCAAGGTCATCGGCAGCGCCAAGAAGGATGGCATGATCGCCCCCGCGACCGGCAGCGGTTTCCGTATTGGCCGCTCGCTCTTTGCCGAAGAGGAGACGGCCCCGGCCTTTTTGCAGGGCATGGATTCGCTGATGAACTTCTGCCAGAAGTCCGTTATGCGCGACCAGCAAGGCGTTTATATGGCCTATCTTACGGATCCGGTTGCAGTCGCGAAGGTTTTGCCGAAGCCCTTCAAGCCCTATATGATGCCGATTGTGACACTTTCCGTCTGCAAGGTCGGTGACCCGACGTTTGCCGATCCGTATTATGAGACCATCCTTGGCGTTTTCGCAACCTACAACGGCATGCCGGGCCTGTACCCCGTGAGCATCCTTCTCGACGGAAACGGCGCGGAGATGGCGACGCAGTGCGGCCGCGACGTCGGCTCCATGCCGAAAAAGCTCGGCGCGGACATCGTTCTGCGGAAAAACGACGGTGTGGTCACAGCCAAGGTCGCTCGCCGCGGCACGCAGCTTGTGGACGCCACCGTCACGCTCGGTGCGCCAAACAACAATATGACCGACATGGTTTTCCAGTTCCCCGAAGCCGGCGGAAAGGGGTACGGTAGCGGCTATTATGCGCACTTCGATATGCGCCCGGATGCGGACGGCAACCTTCAGTTCCTAAACGGCGCTGCGCTGCAAAATGAGATCGAGTACGACTACCGTGCATGGGATCCCGGCTATGTAAAGCTCGCGCTCGGCTCCTCTATGGACGACCCGTGGGATGCGCTTCCTGTCGTCTCCGTCATCGGCGGCGCATGGTGCGAAAACGACCTCACGGTTCACAAGCTCCAGATGCTTGAGGAGGTCGACGGGCAGAGCTTCCTCCCCTTCTGCCTCACAGGGCGCTATGACCGAACCCTGTTCATGGAAACCGGCAGACTCTAATCGCAGATAGACAAAAACAGCTACTCGGAATTACCGAGTGGCTGTTTTTTAAATTAGTATGCAATAATCATGCCGCCGGAATTAGCATAAATTGTGCTGATGCCGCCAGCGCGGAGGATGGTGCAGTCGGCAAAGGGAACATTTTTCATAATGGCGTCCCTCGCCTTTCGGGCACGCTCCGGGCAGTTGCATTGGGAGATGTAGACACGGCGGGCCGTCATATCCTGCCCTTTTGTTTTTTCAGCGATCTGATCGGCCATTTTATAAATGGCACGATCGACTGTCAGCGCCTTGCCGCGGACACAGATGCTGCCCGTTTCGTCCGCGCCCATAATGAGCTTGAGCTTTAAAGCGCTTGTCACGATGGACTGGAGATGATTCAGACGGCCGTTTTTACGGAAAACGTCCAGCGTTTCTAAAATGAAATAGGTTGTGAGGTTTGAAATAAATTCGAGCACCTTTTCGACCGTTTCGTCAAAGGGAACGCCAGCTGTTTTGAGCCGGTAAATCTCCTCGCACACAGCGATTTCGCCCGATGCGGCGCTGTGGGAGCTGAAAACGAAAGCTTTTTTGCCCGGATCGTTCTCCATAAACATGTTTGCCGCCACAACGGCGCTGCCGTAGCTGCCGCTGACTTTGTCGGACAGCGTTACGATGAAAATTTCATCCGCCCCGCTCTCGTCAAAGGCCTCAAGAAACTCGCCGGGGGCAGGACAGGCAGATTTTGGTGCATTCAAGGAGCCTGCCATTTTTGCAATCAATGTTGCACAGCGCAGCTCCTCGTTATCCACGAAATTCTCGCCGTCCAGCTCGATTGTAAGCGGAACGCGGCGGAGCCATGGATAGTCGTCCTCCAGATAGGGGTAGTCACAGCAGCTGTCGCCGACGATTTGAAAGGACATATGGAGCACCTCTCTTTCTCAAAAATATGTGAAGCAGATTCGAGAAAATAAGAAATTCAAACTTTGTTTGATAATACTACTTTTTTCGGCTGCAAATGTCAATCCCTATTGTGTGAATCGTGTAAAAATCATCTCGTTTACAGTTCCGCAAGGTGCGCAATGACACCCGCGCAGTTTTCAACGCCGAGCTTGCCGCTATTGAGACATAAATCGTAGTTTTGGCTGCGGCCCCAGGAGCGTCCGGTGTAGTTTTTGTAAAAAACCTTGCGCTTTTTGTCCTTTTCCTCCAGACGCTTTGCCGGGGCGTCGTCGCGCTCGCCATAGAGACGGACGATACGGTCGGCCTTAAAGGATTCGTCTGCAAAGACGAAAATATGCAGCGCGTCGGGAAGGTCGCGGAGGATGTAGTCTGAGCAGCGGCCCACGATGACGCAGGGGCCTTCCTCGGGCAGGCGCTTTATAAGATTATATTCCATAACGAAAAGCTTGTCGGAAAGACCGGGCGTTCCGTCGTAGCTGCCTGCGCCGCCGCCGTAATTGCCGGTGCCGCCGGAGCGGGCGAGGTTAAAGAGAAAGCTCGAGGTCGTCGTTGCGTCCTCTCCCCTTTTCTCAATAAATTCTTCCGAATAGCCGCTCTCCTTGGCGAGCCGTTCGACAAGCGCGCGGTCGTAAAAGGCCCAGCCGAGCTGCTCGGCAACCTCGCGCCCGATGGTGCGACCGCCGCTTCCGAATTCGCGGCTGATGGTAATGACTTTTTTCATGGTGTTTCCCTCCGTTTTTTAAAAGAAGGCTTCATAAAAGTTTATGCCAGCATACGGCAGTATATGTGTTTTTTAAAACAGCATTTCAGCGAGCTGCGCCCAGAGCGGAATGGTGACGGCACAGAGCAGCGTCGAATAAAAGACGCTTCCGGCGCTCTGCAATTGCGCCTCCGGCTCGCCGGGGTCATACTGAATGGTGAAAGCGTTGAGCATCGAGGCCACCGGCAGCGCCGAATAGACGACAACGGTCTTTGAAACCAACGGGTCCAGCGGAAGCAGATACAAAATAGGGATTGTAATCACCGGCATCAGAAAATTTCGCAAAAGCGGCGTGCGGAGATAGCGCGGAGAAAGCAGCGCCCGCCACTCGTTTTTGCCGATGGTATTGCCGCAGAGGATCATGCCCAGAGGCGAGGCCGTCGCGCCGATGCTCGAAAGCGTTTTGTCCACCGCCGTCGGAAAGCGCCAGCCCGTAAGATACAAAACGAGACCGATGAAAACGGCGATGACCGGGGGCGAGAACCAGCCTTTTAGATTTTCGCGGAGCGACTTTTTCGCGAGCTTTCGTTCGGGCGGAGCCAGAAGCGGCTGGGCGGAGCTGTAATATACCATGCGGATCGGCATGGTGAAGATCACAAAATACAAAAGGCCCGTCGCCCCGTAAAGCTATTGGGCGACCGGAAAGCCGACGAACGAGAAGTTCGTGAACATCGCGCCGAAGCGCAGAATACGGCCCGTGAAATCCCCATGATGCGCGCGAAAAACAAGCTGACCGACGAAATACCTCAGAACCATGAGCCCGACGCTGAGGACGACCAGCACCGCGCAGTTTTTGAGCTGCTGCGAGTCAAAATCTATGCAGAAGGATTTGACGATCATGCACGGCAGACAGACATTCAAAACAAGGGCCGCGAGCGAGGTGTCGAAGCTTTCGTCCAGCAATCCGAGCCGCCAGACGAGGATACCCACCGCAATGAGCAAAATGAGCTGGATCGATAGCTGAAATGCAAGCATAGATATGTTCAGAACCTTTGATAAGCGGGCGGAAAAACCGCCCGCTTAGAATTATTTTTTGACGTCGTCGTCCGTAAACGGATCGCCGCACTGGGGGCAGAATTTCGGTGGATGCGCCGGGTCTTCCGGTTCCCAGCCGCACTTGTCGCACTTGAATAAAAGCGCGTCCGCGGGCTTTGGCTTGCCGCACTCCGTGCAGAATTTGCCCTTGTTCACGGCGCCGCAAGAGCAGGTCCAGCCGTCCACCGCCGGTTGGGGCTTTCCACATTCGGAGCAGAATTTTCCCGTGTTGCCCGTCTTGCCGCATTCGCAGGTCCAGCCTGTTGCCGCAGCTTGTTCGCCGCCCTGCTGCGCGTGCTGCTGGCCCATCTGGAAAAGGGACTGCGCGTTCGTTCCGCCGGCGTTTTGAGCCATATTCATACCCATGAAGGCCATGGCAGGGCCGGCGTTTTCGTTTTTCGCCGCCTCCTGCATTGCCGCCGACTGCGCGCCGACAAGCTGTGCTGCCGCCATGTTCGGGTCGCGGAACGCCGCGTTGCGCTGCAGCTCCTTAATCATCTGTTCGTCCTCGTCGGACGCCTTGACACTTGAGACGCCGAAGGAGACAATGGCAATTCCACGCAGCTCCCGCCACTTCGCGGAGAGAACTTCGTTCAAAACATTCGCCATCTCAGCCGTGTGGCCGGGCAGCGCCGAATAGCGGATGCCCATTTCAGAGATCTTTGCAAAGGCGGGTTGCAGGGCTGTTAGAAGCTCGCTCTTGAGCTGGCTGTCCAACGCCTCGCGGGTATAGGCTGCCTCTACGTTTCCGCAGACATTCGTATAGAACAGCAGCGGGTCCGTGAGCTTGTAGGAGTATTCGCCGAAGCAACGGATGGCGATGTCAACATCCAATCCGACATTTTTGTCCACAACGCGGAAAGGAACGGGGCTGGGCGTGCCGTATTTATTGCCGACAAGCTCTTTGGTGTTAAAGTAATAGACGCGCTGATCCTTTGCAGGCTCACCGCCGAAGGTAAAGCGGCGGCCGATGGTCTGGAAGGACTTTTTGAGCGAGTCGCCGAAGGAACCGACAAAGACGCTTGGCTCAGTGGAATTATCGTAGACGAATTCGCCGGGTTCTGCGCAGACGTCCACGACCTTGCCCTGCTCGACAATGAGCATACACTGCCCGTCTGCAACCGCAATAATCGAGCCGTCCGAGATGACATTTTCGCTTCCTCGGGTGTTTGAACTGCGCTTGGAAACGCGCTTCTGGCCCTTGACGGCGAGCGTGTCCGCGGTGAGCGCGTCGCAGTAAAAGTATTCTCTCCACTGGTCGGCAAGAACGCCGTTCAACGCGCCGAAGCCGGCTTTCAAAAGACCCATATCGTTCTCCTTTCGAGCGGCAATGCGCTCTCGTTGCATGCAAATTAAAAAGCTTTTGCGCTTTTTATTATCATAGCAGAAAAAGTGCCGTCTGTCATCTATCATTTTGCTGATTATCCGCATTTGAAAAAATTCTGATCCCATAGCTCGTACGCATATAACACAAAAATGACAGTAAATAGCTGAAAATAATCCTCAAAATTGTTGCTTTTGATGGTTTTTCTCGCGCGGCTTGACAAACGCAAAGGCTTTTATTATGATATAAATAATTCAATACATAAAAGCGATGATGAGGAAGAAGTAACCGTTTCCCCCACCGGACAGAAAGCTGCCGGCACGATGAGAGGCGCGCGGAAGGTTTCGGAGAATACATCCTCTAGCTCTGCACTGAAAAGAAATGAGTAGGCTGCGGCGTTTNNGGTATGGCGCAAGCTTACCGCGAACCAAGGTGGTACCGCGATTTTACATCGCCCTTCGGAAATTCCGAAGGGCGATTTTTTATTTGAAAAATTCAAATTAGTATAGAAGGAGTCGAGCAAAATGCCGATCACAGAATTTTTGGAGCGCAATGCGCGCGAATGGCCGGACGAGACAGCTCTCGTCGAAATCAACCCCGAACACGAAAATAGCGAGGCCAAGATCTCGTGGAAAGAATACGCCCTCGTTGAGATGAACTATCAGGAAAACACCTATCGCCGCGAGCTGACGTGGCAGGACTTTGACCGCCGCGCGAACCGCTTTGCGCACCTGCTGCTCGCAAACGGTGTTCAAAAGGGCGACAAGGTCGGTATCCTGCTGATGAACTGCCTTGAGTGGTTGCCGATCTATTTCGGCGTTTTGAAGTCCGGCGCGCTCGCCGTGCCGCTCAACTACCGATACACATCGGACGAAATCAAATATTGCGTTGATCTTGCGGACTGCTCCCTGCTCGTTTTCGGGCAGGAATTTATCGACCGGGTGCATGAGGTAAAAGATGATTTGCCAAAGGTCAAAAAGCTCTACTACGTTGGTTCGGACTGTCCCGACTGGGCGGACAGCTATTACAAATTCATGTTCTACTGCTCGTCCCGCAACCCGCGCGTTTCGCTCACGGACGACGACTACGGCGCGATTTATTTTTCCTCCGGCACGACCGGTTTTCCGAAAGCTATTTTGCACAAGCACCGTGCGCTCACAAACTCAGCGATCACAGAGCAAAACCACCACGGACAGCGGCGCGGCGACTGTTTCCTCTGCATGCCGCCGCTCTACCACACCGGCGCGAAGATGCACTGGTTCGGGAGTCTCGTTTCCGGCAGCAAGGCGGTGCTGCTGCGCGGCATTAGCCCGAAAAACATTTTAAAGACCGCGTCCGAGGAGAAGGCCACGAACGTCTGGCTTCTGGTGCCGTGGGCACAGGACATTTTAGATGCGCTTGATCGCGGCGACCTCAAACTCTCTGACTATGACCTCTCCGCGTGGCGGCTCATGCACATTGGCGCGCGTNNCGCTGGATGAAGTATTTCCCGAACCACCAGTACGACACGAACTACGGCCTTTCGGAGTCCATCGGCCCCGGCTGCGTTCACCTCGGCGTTGAAAACACGCACAAGGTCGGTGCGATCGGCGTTCCGGGCCACGGCTGGGAGGCAAAGGTCGTGGATGGCAATAAAAATGAGGTTCCGAACGGCGAGGTCGGTGAGCTTGCCGTGCGCGGCTCTGGCGTCATGATCTGCTACTACAAAAACCCGGAGGCCACCAAGGAGTCCCTGTCGGACGACGGTTGGCTCTGGACCGGCGACATGGCCCGCATAGACGCGGATGGCTTCATCTGGCTTGTTGACCGCAAAAAAGACGTCATTATCATGGGCGGCGAGAACCTGTACCCTGTTCAGATCGAGGATTTTCTTCGCTCGAACGACAAAATTAAGGATGTCGCCGTCATTGGCCGTCCGAACGAACGGCTAGGCGAGATTCCCTGTGCCATCATCGAGCTAAAGCCGGACGTTTCAGCGAGTGTGGATGAGATAAACCAGTTCTGCGAGGCCCTCCCCCGCTACAAGCGCCCGCGCGAGATTATTTTTGACAAGGTTCCGCGCAATCCCACGGGAAAGATCGAACCGCCCGCGCTCCGCAAAAAATACGGCAGTCTCGACATTGTCTCCATTCAGACTGGAGCGGGAAAATAAAAAAATTAAATTTGCGCGTCATTCCGAAAGTTTTTTTGCAATCGCTGAGACGACAGAAAGTAGCCTAAATACTGGGCTTGCTGGCGTTTCAGGTTCCTCAATTTGAGCGGAGCTTTCTTTGAAAATCGGTGAAATGGCTCCCGTATTCCATGAGACCCTATAAAAAGCAGCGGGGAGTAGTAAAGGCTTATTTCTTTTACAACTCTAATCCGCTGCTTTTTCTCTTGTTTTCCCGTTTGCCTTTTCCTTGCTGGCCGTGTCCTGCCGGGCCTACTCGGGCTTGGGGTGAACGGCGGCATGGCAGGCGTCCAGCACTTCCTTTTTCCGTTTAAGCCGTACCGGGCCGTGACCGCTGNNAATGGAGCGGTTTGTCTGCTTTTTCAGCGGCGGCCTTTTGAACTGCCACAAGTGCCGGCTTTTCAAAATAAGGTAAGCAACGTCCGTAATGGGGAGACGTCGCCCATTAGACTCGGGCCGACCTTTTCTCATTTTGATTGTGATTTCAAATAAGTAATATCGGCTTTGAATCAATCCATGTCGTCCCGCAACGCGTCGATGATATTTTCTTTTCTGATCTTGCTGACGGCATACATCATGGTGACAAAGATAATAAGAAGCACGCTGAACACGCTGATTCCGATACTGGCCCACGGTAGCACAAAATCGATACTGTTATCACCGAGGGTCATCCCTTCGTGGATCAGGAAGGAGAAGACAACTGCCAGGGGAAGCCCGACAAGCAGCGCCCTCATGCCATAAAAGGCGCACTCAAAGCGCATCATTTTATTGAAAGAGCGGTCAGACATCCCCACCGAGCGGAGCATGGCAAGCTCCCGGCGGCGCAGCTTGATATTCGTGGAAATCGTGTTGAACACGTTTGCAACCGTAATCAGCGAAATCATAATAATAAACGCATACGCGAACACATTGGCAATGAATATCATATTGCGGTTTTGCTCAAACACTTCATCAAAATTCATAAAGAGGTACGAAACGGTAATTCCTTCGCCTTGAATCATCGTTTTCATTTCAGCCGCAGATTGCGATGGATTCTTTGACCAAAANNGATATCGGATGGAACAAGCTTCTCCATGAGCGAATAGGGAGCCACCACTTGAAGAGAGCATTGCGACGGCTGCTTGGCCGTATCTACCACCGGAGGCGTATCCGGGAGCAAGGCATTGACAAACGTAATGTTTACGTTTTGCCCATATTCCGTTTTTATTTTACCATTTGTTTCGGGAACAACTGTAAAATTCGCGGAAGAACTCTTAAACATATTGCTGATCTGCTCAATTGTCTCCTTCTGATAGTTGTGGTCCAGCACTTTGGCGACGGCAATCAGTTTCGCGTTTTGCCCGGTATAGTTCTCCACGGGCAAGCCTGCGCCCTTGACAGTTTTCAGAAAGGTTTTGTCATCAAGAAACTGGATTTGCATGGGCAAATTCACTGTTTTGTCCGGCGAATATGCCCCTGCGGATTTCCAGTAAGCGTCTGAAAGATCACTGCTCTTGGCAGCGCAGGAAAAATTCATAACAGTTTGATATGAGTTTTCGGTAACACCGTCAACGGTTTTCAGTCTGTCGTAAAGCTGCAGCATTTCGCTGTCGTTCATATTCTGTGTGCCAAAACCGATATCAGCGCTGCCTACCACTACATTTTGTCCCGATGCCTGTTCCAGATCCGTTACAAAGGCACTGGTCGAAACAAACAGCACTATGCTTAAAACAAGGGACAGCACAATGCTGCGATAGCGTTTCTTGTTTCTTTTAAAATTTTTTAGCGCAAGGATCCCTTCCAAACCGTAAATGCGCTGAGTCGGTTTTGAAGTTTTGATTGCTTTGGCTTCTACTTTGACCTCATTTGTCTGTCGAATGCATTCCATTACGGGCGTATTGGCAGCCTTGCGGGCCGGGATATAGGCCGAAATCAGAATTGTTACCATGCTTACCGCCGCCGCGCCGACAATCGCGGGGACGGATATCGTCACGGTTAATGGAACTTTGCTGTAGAGAATGTTCCTGAAATTACTGCCGACAACCGAAAGCACAAGCCCAGTGCTGCCCAAACCGACAAGAACGCCAATCGGTATGCCGACCGCGCCGATGCAAAGCCCCTCAAACAGCACCGAATGGCGAAGCTGCTTTGCCGTGGCTCCCACCGACGCAAGAATCCCGAACTGATGTGTACGCTCATTCAAGGAGATGTTGAAGGAATTGTAAATCAAAAAAATCGAACCAATCATGATGATGAGGATTACGATGCCCTCGGCTGAGTACATAAGCGTATTAAACGTCTTATCGCCTGAATCGACCGAAAGGCCCATAAAGCGCAGAACATCATTATTCAGGATATAAGCATGGCCTTCGGCCGTGTTTTTTGCGTAAGTGTGAACTTCACTCGGTTTTTTCAGCTTAACAAATAAGCTGAAATCGTCCGCTGTGTCAGCGGAATCCGCGGTTGTGATTGCGGTGTATCCAGGCGCGGAATCTTCCTCAAAGAGGGGTGTTTGGCAGATGCCGACCACCGTGTAGGTTCTCTCGTCTTGTGGCACAAGCGTTTCTTTCCCGGAAAGGTACGGGGCATTCTGACCGAGCTTATCGTTTCCGTTCATGCGGTTCCCGACAGCAAGGGTAAGCGTGTCGCCCACCTTGATCTGAACGCCGCCCTTTGTCATAACACTCCCAGGAACGACAATCTCCCCGCTGTTTTTCGGCATTCTGCCGGAAGCCAGCACGATGGGCAGGGTATCTAAGGCTTTTTGGTTAAATCCGGCTATAAAGAGATACGGCTTTTTGGAATCTTTTGCGCCGTCAAGTTTCGCATAGCCGATATTGTCAAACGTTGTGGTATTTGCAACTTTGTCGTTGCTTGCCTGTTTTGCCGCGAAAGAAGAATTCACATCCTCAAATTTGACATGCCAGTCGCCGGTTTTCTGGGCTTCGCCGTTTGCCAGATAGTTCATCAGAGAAACGCCGGAAGTGGCGACTGCCGTAATCAGCGCGGCAGACAAAACAACTCCGACAAACGTGACAATCGTTCGGGTACGGCTCTTTTTCATGCTTTGCAGGGTGACTTTGTTGAAAATGTTCATGATCGCACCCTCTCGTCTCTCACCACTTTGCCGTCTGATATGCCGATAATGCGGTCTGCTTGCAGGGCGATGTTTTCGTCATGTGTAACGATGATAAGCGTCTGATTGTATTTTTTATTGCTTTCTTTCAGCAGCTTGATAATTTCATGTCCATTCTGGCTGTCCAAACTGCCCGTCGGTTCGTCGGCAAGCATGACCGCCGGGGCGTTCATCAAAGCGCGTCCTATGGAAACGCGCTGTTGCTGGCCGCCCGAAAGCTGATTGGGCAGATGCGTTTTGCGGTCTTGCAGCCCAAGCAGTTCGAGCAGGTCATTCAGCCGTTCCTCGTTGACCTGTCGCCTGTCCATCAGGATCGGCAAGGTGATGTTTTCCGNNCTTGTCGGCACGTCCACGCCGCCGATGATGTGAAGCAATGTGGATTTGCCCGAGCCGGAGGAACCGATGATTGCGGTAAAATCCCCCTTTTCGATTGTAAGCGAAATATGGTCAAGCGCGGTAACTTGGTTTTCGCCCTTGCCGTAGACTTTGCATAGATTTTCGATTTTTAAAAACTCCATTATGTAAGACTCCTTTCTATTACAATAAGATTTGGAACGGAAGCCCGACAGCCCGTCGGGCTTTCTTCCATCTCGTGCCTAAGCTACAATAAGAGGAGCAACTGGCTGACCATCGCCTCCTTGGGCTACTACGTCCGAAAGAAAGACTGTCAGCCATCCTCTTGTTGCGGCGTTCGGTTTAAGCAGGTTGAGCTGCCTCGTCGATACGGCGAGAAATGTTCGTGTCACCCAATAGATTGAATCGGCAACGAGTAAAAGATGGGTTCCGGTTGCGTATCATTTGTATTGGAGGAATGTACATGAACGCCGTTGGCATCGACGTTTCCAAAGGAAAAAGCATGATAGCCATCATGCGCCCCTTCGGTGAGGTGGTAGTCTCGCCCTTTGAAGTGCGTCACACCGACAGTGAACTGAGCGAGCTGGCAGGGCTGCTCAAAAGCCTTGACGGTGAGACCCGTGTGGTTATGGAGTACACGGGCAATTATCATGCGCCGGTCGCGCATGCGCTGCATGAGGCCGGCATCTATGTCTCCGTGGTCAATCCCATGCTGATTCATGACTACGGGAACAACCGCTTGAGACGAGCCAAAACGGACAAGAAGGACGCTGTAAAGCTGGCCTGCTATGCCCTTGACCGTTGGCTCTCGTTGCCGGAATATCTCCCGGAGGAGGGGCTTATGCTGAAAAGCTGCTATCGTCAGTACGAGCAGTATGTGAAGCTCAAGACGATGCTCCGAAACAATCTCATTTCGTTGCTTGACCTGTCTTTCCCCGGCGTGAACAGCCTTTTTCGCAGCCCGCCAAAGGCGGACGGCACTGAAAAATGGGTCGAATTTATCGCCGCTTTCTGGCATTGCGAGTGCGTAAGCGGTCTTTCCGAAAAGGTGTTTACACAGCGCTACGAAAAGTGGTGCCGGAAGAACGGCTACAATTTCAGCGAAGCTAAGGCCGCTGAAATCTATGCCGCCGCCTGCGGGCACATTGGCGTCATGCCAAAGACGGATACCGCAAAGCTGCTGGTGGAACAGGCCGTTTCGCAACTACGAGCGACCGCCGCCGCGATAGCCACGCTCCAGAAGGAGATGCAGACACTTGCGGCATCTCTGCCAGAGTATACGGTCGTGATGCGGATGTTTGGCGTTGGCCCGGTGCTCGGCCCGCAGCTCATGGCTGAGATTGGTGATGTGCGCCGCTTTCATTCCAAGAAGGCGCTGGTGGCCTATGCGGGGCTTGACGCGCCGCCGTACCAGTCAGGCACGGTCGACGTCCGCAGCCGCAGCATCTCCAAGCGTGGGTCGTCGTCACTGCGCAGAACTTTATTCCTGGTGATGAGTGTCCTCCTTCAAAACGCGCCGGAGGACGAACCCGTTTATCAGTTCATGGACAAAAAACGGCATGAGGGAAAGCCCTACAAGGTCTACATGATGGCTTCCGCCAACAAGTTTCTTCGTATGTATTACGCACAGGTTAAGGCGTATCTCAATGCGCTAGAAGTCGCTTAACGCCTGACAGTGGCCGGCCGCCGTTTCTTTTTGATGTGCTCAGCGGCTTGCTTTGTTGTACCCATTTTGACCTCAGTAAATTTGCGTATTTTCTACTTGACTTTTGTTAGCAGGTCTCATGTTCTACCCACATAATAGAACCTTCAACTTACATCTCTGTGACTTTCAGGTGAGAGATTCGTCACTTTGGGAAACGAATGGAAAATATCGCGCCGCCCTGCGGGTGATTTTTGGCAGTAATCGTTCCGCCCTGCTGTGTTATAATCATCTTGCAAAGTGCCAATCCGATCCCGTATCCTGTAGCGTTTGGGTTTTTCCCACGATAAAACCTGTCAAACAGACAGGGTAAATCTTCTTTTTCAAAGCCCGCGCCGCTGTCGTGAATGGCAATCTCGGTAAACAGTGGGTTGTCCGTGCAGACAATCTCAATCTTCCCGTTCTCGCCTGCGCTCTCCATGCAATTTTTGAGGATGTTTTGAATTGCTTCCGAAAGCCAACCAGAATCGCCCTGAATGATGATCCCTTTCGGCACATCTATTTGCAAAGCAATATTGTGCAACTCCATTGGGATCAAAAACGGATGAAGCGCAGCGCTTATCAACGTGTTCACATCTATCTGCTCGCCTTGGAAAACCACAATGCCCGCGTCCAGGCGGGATAGCTTCAACAGGGACGTAAGCAGCCAATCCATCTGTGCAAACAATTCCTTTGTTTCCCGTATCAATGCTTTCCGTTCATTTTCGTCAGGGTTATTCTCTAACAATGACAGAATAAGGTTCACGGATGTGAGCGGGGTGCGGAGTTGGTGTGCGATGTCGGCCAGCAAATCGGCAAGATGTTCTTTCTCTTTTTTCAACGCGTCGTTTTGCTCCCGAATACGCAGCGTCATTTTTGTTATCTCGCTTTGCAGAATGGAAAGTTCGCCCTCATCCGATTCACCAATATACAGATGGTCAGCATTATGAAGCACAAGATCGATTTGATCTGCAATTCGTGCAATGCTTTTGTATCTGGACTTGGTAAACGCAAAAAATGCTGTCCCAAAGGCGGCGGCAGAAGAGGTGGCAAGGATTCCAGCCGCTGTATTGATTGCAAATCCCAGCGTCACAGCGGCGGCGGCTATCAAGGAGTNNCTCTTTATTCCGAAACATACCCGTCCCCCAATCGATACCCCGTCCCACGAACGGTCAGAATGATTTGCGGGCTTGCGGGGTCGTTCTCGATCTTCTCCCGCAGGCGTTTGATGTACACGGTCAATGTGTTGTCATTGACAAACTCGCCCGCAGCGTCCCACAATTCGTCAAGCAGTCTGCCCCTTGTGATAATACTTTTGGGGTTTCCAATAAACACCAGAAGCAAACGGTATTCCAAGGCTGAAAGAAAAACTTCGCTGCCGTCCTTTTTCACGACGCCGCTTGCCATATCGACATGAAGCCCGCAGATTTCAAAAGCCGATGGAGAACGTCCGCTTTTTCGCAGGGCGGTTCCAATTCGTGCAATCAATTCACGCGGACGAAAAGGCTTAGTGATATAGTCGTCCGCGCCCATATTCAGCCCAGTAACAACACTCGCCTCATCGCCGGAAGCTGTCAAAAAGATAACGGGAATATCCTGCGTTTCTTTGACTTCCGTGCAAACCGTAAAGCCATTTCCGTCAGGCAAAGAAATATCAATCAGCGCCAGATCAAATTTGTTCCCGGTAAGCGCGGCAAGGGCGTCACCCCGCGTAGAGGCGTGGGTGACTGTAAATCCCTCCGAGCGGAGCAAAAGTATGAGGTTTTTAGCGATTGCCTTATCGTCCTCAACCAAAAATATCCGTTTCATCTATTTTCACAATCCTTTGCTTTACAGCGCTTATATCGTCCGTGGGCCGGTTTTTCAGCGTCAGCAGGGATGAGCCGTGTGTTTTCCGTTTTTTGCTCCCTTAATCCGCCCGGCAGAGTAGCGGTACACGATCATTTTGCCTGTGCTTCCCCAATTATTCGCTGCTTCTTTCGTCGTAATATAATCCACGCATAACGTCTCTATAGCTCCATTGTATTTCTTTTGACGGAAATATACAAGACGAGGTATGAAACAAAAAATACGGGAGCGTGGAAAGGCGTTCACGCTCCCGCACAGGCTCAAGATGTTAGTCGGCGTTAAAGATCAGTATTCCGTTTCGGAGTGCTGTTAAACGGCGGGACTTGGGGTGGCGGGCAGTTTGCCGGCGTCGATTTCGCACACGTTGAACTAATTTCAGCATTGTCCCTATAGCGAAAGCCTCAGCTTGTCTTAACTCACAATCTTCCGCAATATCGAATGGGGCCAGATGTGCGCCCCAGCTAATAAGGATACTTTTGCTATCTTACTAGAGGCGAATTGTTAAGGACTGTTTCATCAAAATATCAAGGCTCTGTAACAGCGAAAGCATTTCCCGTTACAGAGCCTTTATTATTTTAATACTCTTTTTGTTGTCGTAACTAGACTTATAGACAGAAAAAAACGCAAGTAACAGGGGCTAAATCGAATAAGCGATTCAAACTTATCTCCAATTCTCTTCCTGACAGTGTGACCATTTGTAGTATGATATTGAACATTGATTCAATGAATTGAGGTTCAATATATGAACGTCCGTAATGAACAGCGCAAAAAACGCAAGCAGGAAATTCTGGCGGCGGCACTGGACCTGTTTATCCGCAGGGGTTATGCCGCCACAAAGATCAGTGACATTGCGCAAAGCGTCGGCATGAGTGTAGGTCTTTTATTTCATTACTTTGAGTCGAAGGAAAAGCTATATGAAAGTTTGGTTCGATATGGCATTTCGGGGCCTATGAGCACGATGGGCTTTACCGGCGACGAACCGCTTCGGTTTTTTGAAGAAACCGCGGAAAAAATTATACATAGCATCCATGAACAGCCCTTTATCGCAAAAATGTTCGTACTGATGAATCGGGCGTTTTATAATGACGCAGCACCGCAAAGTGTAAAAGATCTGCTTCGGGGGTACGCCTACTGCCCTGTTGATAAAAAAGGGGCAGGAAAATGGTACGATCCGGTAGGGCAATCCCGATGCGCTTGCCATTACTTACTGGTGCGCCATTCAAGGCGTTGCGGAGCAAATGGTCATTCACCCGAATCTGCCCTATCCGGAAAGCGTCTGGATCGTGGATATGATCAGAAATCCGTGTACAGGGAGTAAGCCCGCACAGAAAGAGGCGTTTTAATGATGATTGATATTCACGCCCATGCCGCAGGCACTTACGGCTCTGTTGATTCTATAAAAAATACAGCAGAGAAATATGGTTTGGAGAAAATCGTATATATAGAGTGCCTCAATCTTTCNNGCATGTCTATAGCCTGAATGCGAAAAGGATCCTGTCCATATAGGACGATTTTTCAACGCAGTATTACCTTACTTCCTTTATTTTTGCTGTCTTGGTAGAATATTGTGAAATAAGATTAAGATGTATCACAAGATTTTTGGAGATACGCGGAAAGCCTGATTTCATGCGGCTTTGCGGGGTACCTTATAGGACATGGCAAAAGCGTTTAATCCGTTTTTTGCTTTCAAGCGATAAAAAAATTATGTTTATCGGACTACTTCATGGTGGTCCGGTAAATTATATATTGGATTTGGATATAGTATCTGATTTCAACAGTTTTTGAATGGTCTGATTATAAAATATACTAAAAACGTAAAGATTAGATTGACAAATGAAAAATGACTGCTATACTAGACTTAGAAAGTAAAGAATAGCTGAAAGGACGTGCTTCCTTGCTCATCACAAGAGAGACAGATTACGCGATCCGCGTTGTGCGGGCGCTCCATCGGAGCGGTCAGCTTTCAGCTCGTGAGATCGCGGAACGCGAAAACATGCAGCAGGCGATCACCTACAAAATGCTGCGAAAGCTCGCAAAGGCTGGCATCGTTGAGTCCCGGCGCGGCGTCGAGGGTGGCTATATTCTCACCCGCCCGGTCGATAAGCTCTATCTCTTCGATCTCTTCCATGCGCTGGGAGAGGAGATGCTCCTGACCGAGTGTCTCGAGTCCGGTTACGACTGCGCGAATAATCAGGACGGCAGCTGCGCGGTCCACATGGAGCTGTGCCGCATCCAAAAGGTCATTGAGGAAGAAATGAAAAGAATGCCTCTCGCGGAGCTTTTAAAGCCGGTTTCCTCCCCGGATGACCCCGCCGCCATTTGAGCGGCCCCGAAACAGATACTTTTCTTCTCCTTCCATAATCTTCTCCTCCATATCATCCTTGCAAAAGTCCCCCATCCGCTAAGTCTTCGGCGGATGGGGGACAAAACTCTGTCAAAAAAGTTTCGTACGACTTTATTTTAGTCAGCAGACCTTTACGGACCAGCCCTTGGTATCCTCGGTCTTGCCCCACTGAATACCGGTGAGCTTGTCATAGAGCTTTTGTGTAAGCTCGCCAATTTTTCCGCCGCCGATCTTATAGTCGCTGCCCTCATAGGCCAGCTCGCCGATGGGCGAGATGACGGCCGCGGTGCCGGTGCCCCATGCTTCCTCAAGCGTCCCGTTGCGGGCGGACTCGGCCAACTCATCAACAGAGAACTCACGCTCCTCGACCTTGTAGCCCCAATCCTTCAAAAGCTCAATGCAGGATTTTCTGGTGATGCCCGGAAGCACGCTGCCGGTAAGCTTCGGCGTGATGACGACGCCGTTTATCTTGAACATAACATTCATGGAGCCGACCTCTTCGATGTTCCGGCGCGTAACGCCGTCCAGCCACAGGACCTGAGAAAAGCCTTTTTTCTCGGCGCGCTCGCCGGCGCGGATGGAGCAGGCGTAGTTGCCTCCGCACTTCGTATAGCCCGTACCGCCGCGCACCGCGCGGACATCCGCATCCTCGATCATGATACTCACGGGGTTTAGGCCCTCTTTATAGTAGCTGCCGACGGGGCTGAGAATGACCGAAAACAGGTAGCTTTCCGACGCGTGAACGCCAAGCTGCGGCGCGGTTGCGATGATGAACGGACGGATGTAAAGCGAGGCGTC
>DEMY01000001.1:0-196 GCA_002359425.1 Clostridiales bacterium UBA2658 | reverse complement strand
ACTTCGACCAGCGTCTTGACGGCGGTCAAAAAGTCCTCCTCCGGGATCTGCGGGATGCACAGACGCTCGGCGGAGCTGTTGAGACGCCTTGCGTTTTCGATCGGACGGAACAGGAGCACTTCGCCGCTCGGGCCGCGATAGGCTTTCATGCCCTCAAAAATTTCCTGTGCATAGTGAAAGACCACTGCCGCGGGTG
>DEMY01000110.1:53614-56319 GCA_002359425.1 Clostridiales bacterium UBA2658 | reverse complement strand
GCCGTCCTTTCGGCGCTGGAAGCCTCCCGCGCCCCGTCGGCCCGTCCAACCGCGCAGCCGCAGGCCGCGGCGACACCAAACAAGGACTTTTACAAGGCCATGCGCGCGGACGAGTTCCGCGAAAAATATACCGGCCCCGCCGCGCCGAAAACAGGTCGGCGCGAAGCGGACACCGCCCCCGCGCCCAGCGCGGCGCCTGACCGGAGCACCATCGTCTGGAACCGCACCCCGGCAGGCTCGGACAACCGCGTCAGAGAAAGCGAAAGCCCGTTTTTCGTCCCAAAGAGCGCCCCCGTGCAACGAACGGCGTCGTCAGTGCCAAAGCCGGAGGAAGCGCCTGTGCCCGCGCCGATTTCAGAGCCGGAGACAGCAGCGGAAGCGCCNNCACGCGGCGCATGAACGCATGATCTTTGACCGGCTCAAGGCGCAGGGGCAGTCGCTCATGTCGCAGACGCTTTTAGTCCCTGTCACCCTGAACCTTCCGGCAGAGGATATGGAGCTGCTGGAACAAAGCGGCGAGCAGCTCGACCGGCTCGGCTTTGAGATCGACGCATACGGTGCGGACAGCGTAGCCGTGCGTGCGGTCCCGGCGGACACGGACGCGGGCGACGTCCCCGCCATGATCGAGGAAATCTGCGAAAAGCTCCGCAAAAACGCCTCTCTTTCGGAGGCGGACCGGCTCAACGACATTCTGCACACCGTCGCCTGCAAGGCCGCTATCAAGGCTGGCTGGAAAACAGACGCGGCGGAAATGGAAACCATCGCAAAAAAGGTTTTGTCTGGTGAGGTGCGTTACTGTCCGCACGGACGGCCCGTTTCCTTCACGCTCACGAAAAAGCAGCTCGACAAGGAGTTTTCAAGGATCGTATGATACCGAAGATACTGGTCATCACCGGCCCGACCGCGACCGGCAAAACGGCGGCGGCCGTTTTGCTCGCAAAAAATCTAAACGGCGAGGTCATCTCGGCGGACTCCATGCAGGTCTATCGCGGCATGGACATCGGCACCGCAAAGGCCACCGCGGAGGAGATGCAGGGCGTTCCCCATTACATGCTGGACGTGGCCGCCCCGGCGGAGAGCTACAGCGTCGCACGCTATGTGAAAGAGGCTGACGCCTGTGTGCAGAACATTTTATCGCGCGGGAAACTGCCTATTGTCGCAGGCGGCACGGGGCTTTACATTGACTCGCTCGTTTTGGGCCGTGACTTTGGCGCAGAAAACGGGGACCCCGCGCTGCGCGAGGCGCTATATGAAAAATATGAACAGCTCGGCGGGGAAGCCTTGCTGTCCGAGCTTTCCAAAATTGACCCTGCGCGCGCCGCAAAGCTCTATCCGGCGGATAAAAAGCGTATCGTACGCGCACTGGAGGTTTTTTACGCGACCGGCAAAACCATCACCGTGCACGACGAGGAGACAAAAAAGCTGCCCCCACGCTACGATGCCGCACGGCTCGCCCTGAGCTATGCTGACCGCGCCGTCTTATACGCGCGCATCGACGCGCGCGTGGATAAAATGCTGGCAGCAGGACTCATAGACGAGGTACGCGCGCTTTTGTCCGCCGGCGTTCCCGCCAGCTGCACCGCGATGCAGGCCATCGGCTACAAGGAAACGGCGCAGTTTCTGCAAGGCACGCTCACAAAGGACGAAGCGGTCGAAACGATCAAACGCGAATCCCGCCGATACGCCAAACGACAGCTCACATGGCTCCGTGCAAAACCGAATGTCGAATGGTATCTGTGGAACGACTCGCAGAATTGGCCGAAGTTTCGACAAAAAACGACACAGTTTTTATGTGCTAACGGATTAAAATAGTAATTGGACTCTTCGTTTTGCTACATAAAAACGTTTTTGTTCATCATTACTATTTATTGAGGCGATAGATCGTGCTAAAATGAACGCAGAAAAATATTTTTTATTCTCTGCGGTGAACGGCCCGCTCACGATCTATAATTCTTTGTTCGCCCCAAAAGGGAGATGCGCTCTATGCAAAAGACACAGAACATTCAGGACACCCTTCTCAACCAGATTCGGCGCGAAAAACAGACCGTTACATTTTTTCTTATGAACGGCTTTCAGCTTAAAGGCGTCGTCAAAAGCTTTGACAATTTTGTCGTTGTTCTCGAAACGGACGGGCGGCAGCAGATGATTTACAAGCACGCCATCTCTACGATCGTGCCGTCAAGTCATATCGATTTTCAGGAATTGGAAATGGACAACTGAACCGTGCGCCGCTGACCATAGGCTCCGCAAAAGGAGATTTGCCAATGAAACGAACAGACACGCTCATGAGGCTTGTATCATTGCTCCTTTTTGGGGCTATGCTCTGCTACCTTGGCGTCTATATCGTCCGCGCACTCAAAAGCGACCTGCGCACGGCGCCCGCCGTTTATGTCACGCTTGCGGAAACAGTCTCTGCCCCGGGCATCGTCATCCGAAATGAGACGCTTGTGAAAAGCGGCGAAAAATATCTCTCAGTCGCCGCAGAAAATGGCGGCGTGCTCGCAAAGGGCGAAACCGTCGCCGTGACCTATTCGAGCGAGGCTGCCCTTTCCCGCGCCGCGCAGATCAAGGAGCTTGAGAGCAAGAAGGCATACATTACGGCGGTCCTCTCCGGGGCGGAAACGGCGGAAAGCATTTCGGACAAGGAAAGCGCTATCAAAAACGCCGTGACTGCCGTTGCCGCCGCCGCTTCCCGGCACGAGGCG
>DEMY01000110.1:44912-53467 GCA_002359425.1 Clostridiales bacterium UBA2658 | reverse complement strand
AAGATAAAGGATCTCGACCCATCCAGCCTCAAGCAGCTGGAGGATACGCCCGAAGCGCTCTCGTCTGACATCCGGGGAAAGCTCTGCGACCCCTATGAATGGTATTTTGCCGCGACCGTCGCGCAGAAAGAAGCGGCCCGTCTCAAGGTTGGAAAAACTGCGGATCTGAGCTTTGGGCGCTACAGCAGCACGCCCTTCAAAATGCGCGTTGTCTCGATCGGCAAGGCGGTAAACGGTCAGTGCGTCGTTTTGTTCCGCTGCACAAGCGCTCCGAAGGACATGCTCTCCGTCCGGCGGACGACCGCAGAGCTTCAGTTTGACTCCCACGAGGGCATCCGTGTGCCGAAGGAAGCCGTTTTGAAAGATAAGAACGGCAGCTACGTTTACACCGTCACCGGCCTGCAGGCCGAACAGAAGTATGTGGAAATCAGCTACGAGGCCGACGAATACTATCTGGTAAAGGTATCGGAGGAAGCCTCCGGCCTGCGCGTTGGAAACGAGATCATATTGAATACGAAGGGTCTTTGGAAAGGAAAGGTCATCAGCGACAGCTGAGAAAGCGCCGGTAAAAGCGACGTGTGCGGGAATTTCATCTGCACTTTTCTAAAAAACGGCAGGAAGATAGAAAGAGGCTGAGATTATGGATATCGCCGAAAACGTCAAAAATGTACAGGAACGGATCGCCGCTGCCGCCCGCGCGGCCGGACGGGATCCAGAGGACGTTACCCTCGTCGCAGCGACGAAGATGAACGACATGGAAAAGGTCAAGGAAGCCGTTCGCGCCGGCATCCGCGTGTGCGGTGAAAACCGTGTGCAGGAGCTGGTCGAAAAAAGTGCCGTCGGCGCCTACCGGGGCGCGGAACTGCACTTCATCGGCCATTTGCAGAAAAATAAGGTTAAATACGTTGTGGGCGAAGTCTTGCTTATTGAGTCCATTGACTCGGCCGAGCTTTTGGAGTGCATCGACGAGCAGGCGAAAAAGCGCTCGGTCGTGCAGGACGTGCTTTTGGAAGTGAACATCGGCGGCGAAGCATCCAAATCCGGCTTGGCGCCGGATGAGCTGCCTGCCGTTTTGGAAAAAGCGTCCACACTTTCGAGCATTCGCGTCCGGGGACTCATGGCAATCCCTCCCATTTCCGCTGTAAAAGGGGAAAATGGCGGCTATTTTGCCCGCATGCATCAGCTTTTTGTTGACAATCAAGCGAAAAAATACGATAATGTCAGCATGGATTTTTTGTCTATGGGCATGAGCGGCGATTTTGAGGATGCCATTGCCGAGGGCGCGAACATGGTTCGCGTCGGCACGGAGATCTTCGGTGCACGCCCCTACCCTGCCAAAGAAAGCTGGTTCCGCACCTGTTTACGCGTTAATAACCGTTACAAAGCTTCCCGGTCAGCGCGACCGGTTCTTCGCGCGCCGTGAAGAGAAAGGTTACGACTATGGGTCTTTTTGACGAATTGAAAAAGCTCACCCGGCCATACAGCAGCGATGAATACGACGAATTCGGCGATGAATACGCGGAGGCCCCCGCTGAACCGCGCGCTCCCGCCCCCCCGCCCGAAGCGCCGAGAAAATATGCGCCCCCTCCCGCAGATCNNACCCCCGCCCCGCGCCTGTGCGCCGCGACAAGGTCGTAAGTCTTGGAAATCCGCAGGCGCAGGTCGTTCTTGTAAAGCCGGACCGCTTCGAGATGGCCGCCGAGATTGCGGACCACATCCGCGAGCGCCGCTCCGTCGTTTTAAATCTTGAAGACGCGCAGACAGACGTCGCGCGCCGGCTGGTTGACTTTCTCAGCGGCGTTGCTTACGCGCTGGACGGAACGATCCGCCGCGTTGCCGCAAACACCTACATCATCGCCCCGAACAATGTGGACATCATGGGCGACCGCATGGGCGAGATTGATACCGGCGGCATCTATATGCAGTAAGCTGCTTTTGCTTAATACATATAATTCCAGATATAATTTACATGATGCAGCAAGCAGAAAGAGAAAGGACGCTCTCATTCCGCGAAGAGTAGCGCCGGGCCTTGGAGCTGTGCTTCCGACATAAAGAAAGGGCTTTAGGATATGCTGACACCTCAGAACTTCAGAGAAAAAACCTTTGATAAGGCGGTTTTCGGCGGATACGATATGGCCGCGGTGGACGACTTTCTGGACGAAGCCGCAAACGATTATTCTGCCATCGCCAAGGAGAACATGGTCCTGAAGAGCAAGATGAAGGTCCTTGTTGACAAGATCGAGGAGTATCGGACCACAGAGGACTCCATGCGCCAGACACTTCTTTCCGCGCAGAAGCTCGCCGCCCAGATTGAGGCAGAGGCCCGCGGCAAGGCCGAGCAAATGCTCGAGGGCGCCAAGGCGGAGGCCGAGCACACCACCCGGGACTCCTACACGCAGCGGACGACCGAGGAGGCCCGTCTCCTTGAGGCCAAGCGCGAAAGCACAAAATATCTCGAAAACATGCGCCTCATTTGCACAAAGCAGCTCGACTTTCTGGACGGCCTGCAAAACATGAAGCTTACCGACATGGGTCAGGCCGCAGCGCAGCAGCCCGAAAAGGCCCGCCAGTTTGACGAAACCGTCAAGAGTATCGAAACTTCTGTAGAAAAGTTCTCCGGCGCGGGCGACACGGACAGGACNNGCCGGATGGCGGCACGGATGAGCCGACCCGGCTTTTCTCCTCCCCCGCAGGTCCTCAGCAGGGACCGCAGGCGCAGGGCGGCCCGGGGTTCAGCTTCGATAATCTGCGTTTTGGGAAATAATCTATAAAAGAGATACGGGGCGGGGCATACTATCTCACGATGCTGTGCCACGCCCCGAAATTTTCTGTCCTTCTGCCGATTTTTTGGCAAAGGACTTTTGCCGTATTTATCAGATGAACCGTTTTTCAGCGTTTCATCTGCGTTTTAACAGCGCGCTTATAATAAGCTTTCGCGACACTTTTTATCGCACACAGCGCGTTACATTCTCATGAAACGGACCTCCAGCCAAATCTTTTGGTTGGAGAGTAGTATCAGATAGGAGCCGACTTCAATATGCCACAGGACTACAACAAAACCGTAAATCTTCCGAAAACCGAATTTCCGATGCGCGCATCGCTTCCGGCACGCGAGCCGGATATGCTCAAAAGCTGGTATGGCGACGACCTTTACCACGCCATTCTGAAGAAAAATGAAGGCCGGCCTCAGTTTATCCTGCACGACGGCCCCCCCTTCTCGAACGGGTACATCCACATGGGCACCGCGATGAACAAGTGCCTCAAGGACTTCATCGTCCGCTACCGCAACATGACCGGCTGGTACGCCCCCTATGTTCCCGGCTGGGACAACCACGGCATGCCCATCGAGTCCGCCATCATCAAGCAGAACAAGCTCGACCGCAAGAAAATGTCCATCCCCGAATTCCGGGACGCCTGCCACGCCTTTGCGCAGAAGTATGTGGACATCCAGAAGGAGCAGTTCATCCGTCTGGGCGTTCTGGGTGAATGGGACAACCCCTACCTCACCATGAACCCGGCGTTTGAGGCCGAGGAGGTCAAGGTCTTCGGCAAGATGTTTGAAAAGGGCTACATCTACCGCGGCAAAAAGCCGGTCTACTGGTGCCCGAAGGACGAAACGGCGCTCGCCGAAGCCGAGATCGAATACGCGGACGACGCCTGCAAGTCCATCTTCGTCAAGTTCAAGGTGACGGACGACTGCGGAAAGCTTTCGGCTTACACCGATTTGAACAATACCTATTTCGTCATCTGGACGACGACGACCTGGACCATCCCCGGCAACCTCGCCATCTGCCTGAACGCCGATTTGGACTACGTTCTCGCGAAGGCCCCGAACGGCGAAGTCTACGTTCTTGCAAAGGAGCTTATGGAGAGCGTCGCAAAGGCGGCAAACATCGCACATTTTGAAGTCCTGCACGAAATGAAGGGCAAGGAATTTGAGCTCATGCGTGCGAAGCATCCGCTTTTTGACCGCGAGAGCATCGCTATAAACGGCGACCACGTCACACTGGACGCCGGCACCGGCTGCGTCCACACCGCGCCCGGACACGGCATGGACGACTATATCGTCTGCCAGAAATACGACCAGAGCGGCAGGGCGCACATCGGCATCGTCGTCCCCGTGGACGATCAGGGCAAGATGACAGCCGACGCTGGGAAATATGAGGGTATGTACTACTCGAAAGCCAACGACGCCATTTTTGCCGACCTGCAGGAATGCGGCGCGTTGCTGGCTTATCAGGACATCGTCCACCCCTACCCGCACTGCTGGCGCTGCAAAAGCCCCATCATCTACCGCGCGACCGACCAGTGGTTCTGCTCGGTGGACGCGTTCAAGCGCGAAGCGGTAGATGCCTGCGACGGCATCAAGTGGATGCCCGAATGGGGCCACGACCGCATGGTCTCCATGATTCGCGAGCGCGCGGACTGGTGCATCTCCCGCCAGAGACAGTGGGGTCTGCCGATCCCGGTCCTCTATTGCGCGGACTGCGGCGAGCCGATCTGCACGCCGGACACCATCTCTCTCGTCTCCCAAATTTTCGGTGAAAAAGGCTCCAACGCATGGTTTGAAATGGACGCCTCCGCTTTCGTTCCTGAAAGCTACGTCTGCCCGAAGTGCGGCGGAAAGCACTTTGAAAAAGGAACCGACACGCTGGACGGCTGGTTTGATTCCGGCTCGTCCCACATCTGCTCTCTTGAGCACGACCATCCGGAGCAGTGGCCCGCCGACCTCTACCTGGAGGGCGCGGATCAATACCGCGGCTGGTTCCAGTCCGCGCTTCTGACCTCGGTCGCAACGCGCGGTAAGGCTCCGTACAAATCCGTCCTCACGCACGGCTGGACGGTCGATGGCGAGGGCAAAGCCATGCACAAAAGCCTTGGAAACAGCGTTTTGCCGGACGAGCTTATCCCGAAATACGGCGCGGATCTCATGCGCCTTTGGGCTGCGAGCGCCGACTACCGCGTCGATATGCGCTGCTCGGACGGGATTTTCAAGCAGCTTTCGGACACCTATCTGAAAATCCGCAACACTGCCCGCTTCATGCTCGGAAACCTCGACGGCTTCGATCCCGACACGGACCTCGTCCCCTACGAGGAAATGGAGGCGCTCGATCGCTGGGCCCTGGTGCGCACAAACGCCCTGATTACGCGCTGCACAGAAGCGTATGAAGCCTACGAATTCTACAATGTTGTCCACGCAGTTCACAAATTCTGCGTCATGGATATGTCGAATTTCTATCTCGACATCGTAAAAGACCGTCTCTACTGCGAAAAGAGCAACGGCCTGCTGCGCCGCAGCGCCCAGACCGCCATGTACGAAATTCTGGATGCCATGGTGCGTCTCATTGCGCCGATCCTTGCGTTCACCTCGAACGAAATCTGGCTTGAAATGAAGCACGGCAAGACCGCCGATGCACGTCACGTCATGCTGAACGACATTCCGAAGCCGAATCCCGCATGGGTCTTCGACGCGGCAGAGGCCGAGTGCTTCGACCTTCTCATTGCGCTCAGGGACGACGTCAACAAGGCGCTTGAGCTTGCCAGAAACGAAAAGGCCATCGGCAAGCCTCTGGACGCAAACGTCACACTTTTTGTCTCGGACGAAGCAAAAGCGAGCTTTGAGAAGATCAAGGATATGCCGCTTGCGGCAGACTTCATCGTCTCGAAGGTCACGGTCGAAGCCGGCACCGGCGAGGGCGTCGAGAGTGAGGCGTTCAAGGGCATTAAAATAAAGATCGAACCCAGCGCCGCACCGAAGTGCCCGCGCTGCTGGACCCACAGCGAGCATGTCGGCGAGAACAGCGAACACCCCGAACTCTGCCCGCGCTGCGCCGCCGCTTTGAAGAGCTAATCGTCCACAAACGTAATTTTTGAAGGACTTTTCCACAGGAGGTCAAAGCCTATGCCCTATGCAATCGTCGTGCTGCTCATCCTGATCGGCGATCAGGCCGTCAAGCTCTGGACGAGCCAGTCCATCCCCGTGAACGGCATGTCACGGGACTTTCTCCCCGGCTTCATCCAGCTCACGAACGTTCACAATTCCGGCGCTGCGTTCGGCATTCTGCAGGACGCGGGCGCGAGGTGGTTTTTCATCATTCTCGCGGCGGCATTCGTCGCGCTCGTCATCTGGCTTTTAAAAAACGACGTCATCAAGGGCCGCCTCGGCCGCTGGACACTGGTCATGGTCATGGCTGGCGGCGTCGGCAACTGTCTCGACCGCATCGTCAGCGGCTATGTGGTCGATATGTTCCTTTTCCAACCGAAGTTTCTGGACTGGTTCCCGGTTTTTAACGTTGCGGACATCTTCATCAGCGTCTGCGGCATCCTCTTTTGCATCTACCTGCTGCAAAACAGGGACGACTTGAGCGACGAGCCTGTGAAGGAGGCCGTTCAAAAAATGCCCGCGCGCACACCCCGGCGGGACGAAAACGACCAGATCCCGGAGCGCGGCGCGGACTATATCTCTCAGCTCAGCCGCCCCGTTGTGGAGGGCCGCAAAAATATCGCCGCCGAAAAGCTCGCCCGCGAAATTGAAACGCAGGAGCCGAAGCTCACAGTCGGCCCCGGCGACTGGGTGAACCCCTTTGAGGAAACAAAGCCCGCCCCGGAAGCCGATGCGCCGAAGGAGCATGTCAATCCCTTTGAGGAGATGAACGTCGCTCCAGCCGATGCAGCCGAGACGAAAACCGTCGAGTGGGTCAACCCCTTCGACGAAAAACCCGCTCCGGCGGAGGCTCCCGCCGACGCGCCTGTCGAACCTGCGGAAGCGGCTCCCGAAGCTGCGGAGATGCCGGCTTCCGAAAAGGCGGACGACCTCTTTGCGGACGTAAAGCCCGCCGAGCCGAAAACGGACAATAGCGATTTTTCGGTGGACGACATTATTGCGGAGTTCAAGGACAAATGACAGACACCTATACAGTGATTGCAACGGAGAGCGGCGAGCGGATCGACGCTCTCCTTGCGCAAGAATTGGAAACTGTNNCGCGCTCGCAGGCCGTTCGGCTCATTGAGGCCGGGGCCGTGACGCTGCGCTGCGAGCCGCTCAAAAAAAATCACCGCGTTTCCGCAGGAGACGTCTACGTCGTTGAAATACCCGAGCCGGAGGAAACGGCGCTCGAGCCGGAAAACATTCCGCTGGACGTTGTCTTTGAGGATGCGGACGTCATCATCGTGAATAAGCCGCGCGGCATGGTGGTCCACCCCGCCCCGGGGCACGCGGGCGGAACACTCGTGAACGCGCTACTGTACCACTGCGGGGACAGCCTTTCCGGCGTCGGCGGCGAAAAGCGGCCCGGCATCGTCCACCGCATCGATATGGACACCTCCGGCCTCATCATCGCGGCGAAAAACGACTACGCACATCGCTTTCTCTCCGCCCAGCTCGCTGACCATACGCTCTCGCGCACCTACGAAGCCATTGTCTGCGGCAGGGTCCGGGACGACGCGGGCACGGTGGAGGCACCCATCGGCCGCTGTCCGGCGGATCGCAGGCGCATGGCCGTGACCGAAAAAGGGCGTGCCGCCGTCACGCACTATGAGGTCATAGCGCGCTACAACGGCTACACGCACATCCGCTGTATGCTTGAAACGGGCCGCACCCATCAAATCCGCGTTCATATGGCCTACATCGGCCATCCGCTTCTGGGCGACATGGTCTATGGCCGCAAAAAAGCCGAAAAAGGGCTGGAGGGCCAGTGCCTGCACGCTAAGGAGCTGCGCTTTATCCATCCACGGACAGAAAAGCTTGTGACCGTTACGAGCGGGCTGCCGGGATATTTTCAGGACGTGCTCAAACGGCTCGGAGAGCCAACCGGTTAAGCGTGCAGCCGCGCCCCTTTNNCCTGTGAGACGCGATTTAGCTGAAAAACTTATTGTGAATGACCTGCACAGCCTTGTCGGCGTCCGCCTCGTCGATAAGGACCGAAACCTTGATCTCGCTTGTCGAGATCATCTGGATGTTGATCTTCGACTCGCTGAGCGCTTCAAACATCATCGCCGCAACGCCGGAGGATGTAAGCATACCCGCGCCGACGATTGAGACCTTCGCAACCTTCTTGTCGCCGTAAAGCTCCTTGTACTGCAAAGAGCCTTGCCGCGCTTCGACAAGCTCCATGGCCTTTTCGTAGTCCGCCTCGGAAACGGTAAAGCTGATATCGTTCGTGCCGTTGCGGTCAATTGACTGAAGGATGATATCGACATTTATTTTTGAATTGGCGAGTACCCGGAAAAGCTTAAAGGCGATGCCCGGTTCGTCCGGTACGCCGACGACGGCGATACGCGCCACATTGTTGTCCTTTGCAATTCCGCTGATCTTCATCTGTTCCACGTTTTTCACGACCTCCTTGACTTTTGTGCCAGGTTTTCTGACATAGCTCGAAAGGACCTCCAGATCGACGCCGTAGCGCTTCGCCATCTCGACGCTGCGATTGTGCAGCACCTGCGCACCGAGGGAGGCAAGCTCCATCATTTCGTCGTAGGTGATCTCGTCGAGCTTGCGGGCCTCCTTGACCTTTCGCGGGTCAGCGGTGAAAACGCCCTCAACGTCCGTGAAAATC
>DEMY01000110.1:304-44813 GCA_002359425.1 Clostridiales bacterium UBA2658 | reverse complement strand
AGTCAAAGTTCGTGCTCATCTGTATCTGCCAGCCAGTGAGTGAAACGACTGGCATGCCCATTTTTTCAAGGGCCATGCTCATGAGGGATACGGAAATCTGCTCGCCGGTGGAGAGCAGCACATCCATCTCGCGCTTTGAGGCTCTGGGATTGATTTCGGCGGCTTTGGCGATCAGATCGTCCGTTGTGTCGCCCTGCGCGGAGAGAACGACCACAACGTCGTTTCCCTCACAGTAGCTGTCGGCGATGATACCGGCCACACGAAAAATCTTCTCCGCGTCCGCGACCGAGCTGCCACCGAATTTTTGTACGATAAGCATAGGTTTTATTCCTCCAATAGCCCCTCCGTGGGGGGCGTTTGCGCTTTAATCAAGAATGCGGAACATCGAGTGGACCGTCATGCCGCCTGTGAGCTTCTGCATGGTACTGCCGTCACAGACAGCAGTCAAAAAGGCGTATTCGTCNNGGCGCGCCGGGATAGGTGACGAAATTGACCTTGTCGAAGGCCCAGCCGATCTGCTGGAGCGAGGTCGATGCACGCACATACCAGCGCGACGGGAGATAGGCGCTGTCTGTAAAGTAGCCTGCCGGGGCGTCGTCCCAGTCGAGATATTTGCGCGCCTTGAGGTGCTTGACAGCGTCAATGACGTCCGCCACAACAGCGCTCGCCGTGGGAAGCTTTCCGGCGCCTGCGCCGTAGAACATCGCGTCGCCAAGGGCATTTCCGTGCACGACGATGCCGTTCATGACCCCGTCTACATTAGAAAGCAGGCTCGAATTGCTCACAAGGTGCGGGGCGACATAGGCCGTCGCCGTGTCGTGTCCAGTGCGGACCGCACGGCCGAGAAGCTTAATTTTGTAGCCCGCGCGCTTCGCATACTCGACGTCCGCCGACGTCACGCCGGAGATGCCCTGCGAACGGACCTGCGCAGGGTCTACGTGCTTTCCGAAGCAGAGGTCCGCCAAAATACAGATCTTGCGCGCGGCGTCGAGACCCTCGATGTCGGCGGTGGGGTCAGCCTCCGCAAAGCCGTTTTCCTGTGCCTGATGCAGCGCATCCTCAAAGCTCGCGTTGTGCTGGATCATTTCCGTTAAAATATAGTTCGTCGTGCCGTTTAATATGCCATAGACCTCGTCTAGTTTGTTTGCCGTGAGGCACTGGGTGATGGGGCGGATGATGGGGATACCGCCGCCGACGGATGCCTCAAACAGATAGTTGAGGTTTTTCTGCTTGGCAATGGCGATCAGCTCGTGACCCCGTGTCGCGACAAGCTCCTTGTTCGACGTTACGACGTTTTTGCCCGCGAGAAGCGCTCGCTTTGTAAACTCATAGGCAGCGCCGCAGCCGCCCATGGTCTCGACGACAACCGAGACCTCCGGGTCGTTTTCAATGATCGAAAAATCGTGCACAACGCACGCTTCAAAGGGATCGCCGGGAAAGTCCCGTTTATCCAAAATGTATTTGAGGGATACCTCCTCGGCGGCGTTGCGCGCGATGCTCTCCGCGTTTTTCGCGATGACCTCCGCGACGCCGTTGCCGACCGTACCGTATCCGCAGATTGCTATTTTAGCCAAATTCTTTTACCTCCGTGTGTTATTCATGAAAAAAATGTCCGGTCAAACGTCCGTTAGGGTCCCCGCTTTATGGGCGCAGAGAACAGGCAGCGCGCAATCGCGCAAAGAGAAGCTCTTGCCGCGCAGAAGCGAATCCAGGAAACGGAGTCATAATGCTTTACGTTAACGTTACCCGGCAATTACATCGACCTTTTTGACGCCGCCGGTACCCTGCAGCTCGTGCAGAAGCTCCTCGCTCGTCACCTGCATGCCCGCCGTTTCGACCGAAACGGTGACGAGGGCGATGCCGCTTATGGGAATGCTCTGGTTGATGGTCAAAATGTTCGCACCCGAAGCGGAGAAAACGGAAAGGACCGAGGACAAAACGCCCATTTTATCCCGCAACGTGATGTGGAAGGTGATGATGCGGCCGCGCTCAAGGTCCTGAAAGGGCGTGATCGCATCCTTGTATTTATAAAAAGCGCTTCTGCTGATGTCAACAGCGCCCGCCGCCTCCGCGACCGTCGCGGCCTCGCCCGTCTCCAAAAGCTCCTTGGCCTTGGCGACCTTGACGAAGATTTCGGGCAGCATGTCGGCCTCAACCAGAAAATACTTCGGTTCACCGGTAGTTCGCATTCGAGATGTCCCCCTGTGAAAGTCATTTGTTGCTGGAATGTGTATCATAATACCACCCCCGCACAGAATTCGCAAGGGAATTTCCAGAAAAACGACGCGCATTTTCAACGAAAATCGACCGCTGGCTACTCTCTTTTTCCACAATAGCGCATAAAAGCAGAAAAGCGTCGCTTACGCCGCAGTGTCTTTGTATGCAAAACATAAAAAGGCACGTCTGGCGACGTGCCTTTTCTTTCCCTGCTGTTAAAACCCAGCAAAGGAGCAGATATTGTTCCAAATCGTGTAGGGATCGAACATTTGCAAGACCGGAGAAGCGATGCTGTTGTTATAAAGCGTGTCCGGCCGGCCACCCATGAACCACGCGGCAGCTCCGCAGGCAACGCCCGCCACGCACATAACGATCACAACGATCCAGATAACTTTCCAGACTTTTTTCATTTCGTATCACGCTCCCTGCCCGTTTGCTCCGCCGGCTCCTCACAGCAGCCCGCAACATAATCTACGCCGCCTTCGCGGGGCTTTGCGGGCACTGCGAAAAGCTTTTTGATGAGGCTGTTCGCCGCCCAGATCGCAAACCAGACGACGAGCACGCCGACACCGCCAAGAACAAGGCCGCCTGCAAAGAGATACAGCGCGTCCGTCAGTGTCAGGAGCGTTTTGAGACCGGCCATGATAAAGTATCCCGCAGCGGTGATACAAAGCGCGCCCACTGCCGCCACACAGAGGAAAAAGGCCACGAGGATGACGCTCAAAACCACTGCGCCGATGATGCCGACGACAGATTTTTTGCGCGGAGCCGGTTTTGGCGCGGCGGTGCTTACAGGCTCCGCGCTCTCAGGCGTGGTGTCCACCTCGCTCTGCGCCTCCGCGGCGGTGTCTGCGGGAACCGCAGAGGCTTCCTCCCCGTCCGTAGCTTCGCCGCGCTCTTCGCCGGACGTGTCGGATGCTTCCGTCTCGACGCTGTAGTTCGGGGCTTCGGCAAATTCTGTGCCGATAACGGAGGCAAATATTTCTTCAAAGCTGTCCCCGGCCTCCTGCCGGCGCTTGAGGTCGATTGCAACGCGCATAGGCGTGCCAAGCTCGACGAGCACGCCACCCTCGCCGGCTTCTCCGGCGTCGTCAAAGCGCCGGGTATAGACCGCCATGAGGGCGGTGCGTTCGTCGGGAGTGAAAAAAGTGAGGTATTGGTTAAGTTCCGCAAGGAATTGCGGTCTGTTCATCTTCGAACCCCCTTGATAGGATTTGGTTAACGCAGCCGCCCTGCCGGACAACCGCCGAAATTGCGGGGAAAAACACGGGAAATTGTACAAATTGCATTATTCTTATTATATTCAGCTTTGCGCAAACGGTCAAGGCTTTCACAAAATTTCCGCGTATCGTCCAGCCGCGTAAACCCAAACCGTTTTTTAATTTTAACACGCGTTGCGCAAAATGTCAAAGAAAGCGGCTGTTTCGTGGCGATTCACATTGTTTTTGCAAATCTGCAAGTAACATCCGAAACGGTCCTACGCGGCATAGAAAAAGGGCGCGCATATCCGCGCGCCCTTCTGGCTGCACATTGCTCACGCCGTCTTGGGGATGGCAGGCAACGAACTCGTATCGTTTTTCTGGCTGCCAGAGCTGGAGGAGCTGGTGACCTTCTGCTCGTCCAAGGTTACCTTGACGTCCTGATACTGGCCGGAGCGGTAGACCTTGAGCGTGATCGTCTCGCCAGCCTTGTAGCCCTTCTTGGCCGCCGAAAGCTCGGAGGAGCTGGTGACCTTCTTGTCGTTCACGGCGGTGACAATATCGCCGACCTTAAGGCCCGCTTTTTCGCTGCAGGAGCCTGACTCAATCTCATTGACATATGCGCCCTCGACCATGTTGTAATACTGAGCGACTGCGCTGTCAACGGTCGTGACCTTGATGCCAAGACTCGACTTGCCACTGACATAGCCCTGCTTGATAAGCTGATCGACAACGTCGGACGCGTCTTTGATCGGAATGGCAAAGCCAAGGCCCTCTACGCCGGTGTCGGAATACTTCGCCGTAACGATGCCGACGACCTCGCCCTTCGTGTTGTAGACCGGTCCGCCGGAGTTGCCCTCATTGACAGCGGCACTGATCTGGAACATGTTGTTCGTGGTGGTTTCGCCTGTGGTGGAATCCCGTGTTGTGATGTCGCGGTCAAGCGCGCTCACCATGCCGTTCGTCATCGTAAAGCTCAGCTCGCCGAGCGGGTTGCCGATGGCATAAATCGTTTCGCCAACCTGTAGATCGTCGCTGTTGCCGAGCGTTGCGGCGGAAAGGCCGGTGGCGTTGATTTTGAGAACCGCAAGGTCGTTCGACTCCTCAACGCCCTTGATCTCCGCATCGTACTTCGTGCCATCATAAGTTATGACGGAAACTTTGTAGCCGCCGGTATAGGCGTCCGCGATGACGTGGTAGTTTGTGACGATGTAGCCGTCGCTCGTGACGATGAAACCGGAGCCGGACACCGCCGAGGTGGACTTCATGCCGAAGTAGTTCGTCGAGGTAATCTCAGTCGTGATGCCGACGGCCTGCGCGCAGCCGAGGGAATAGACCTGACTGCCCGAAAGCGTTTCGCCGCTTGCAACGGCGGTTGCAGACTTGCCGGTCGAAGCAGAATTGCTGGACTTTGTGAGCGCGCTGTCCGTAGTCGTCGAGGAGGATGAAGCGCTTGAAAGCTTGCTCGCGACCAATGCGCCGCCGCCTATGCCGCCCAAAAGCGCACAGACGAGGCAAGCCGCGACAAACTTTACCATGTCGTTCGGTTTTTTGAGCTTTCTTTCCTTCTTCGGCTTTTCCGCCTTCGGCGGCGGGGTCACAGGCGGCGTGTAGTAGCTGCGCGGCCCGGACTGTGCACCGTCCTTCGGGGAGAAATTCGCATCCATATAGGAGCGATGGGGGATGTCATCTCTCGAAAAACGGTATTCAGAGTTCTCACCGGCGGACGTGCCGTCCGAAGCGCTATAGGCAGAAGAACCGCTCGCTGAGCTGTTTTCGGAGTCTGCGCTTGTGTAAGCGTTTCCGGCGCCGCCCTCCTCGGGCGCTCTGCCGGTGCTTTCCTCATCGGAATGATCCTGATCGTACATGGTATTCAGCCTCCTTAGCCGATTTGCCGTCCGCTCCCGGCGGACTTATTTTGTACTGTGCTTATGTTAAAATGCATTTGTTACGCGCAAATGAACAAAAGCGGAAAAAATTTTAAATATTTCATTAGCGAATTGAAAACAGCCGTCAAAGCCCCCGCGCCCGAGGCGATTTCATATTTACAAAATGCCTTTGCTCTTATATAATACAATCAGTAATCAAATGGGAGGCGGCAGCATGGATCGCGCGTTCGGGGACATTTTGGCGGAGCTTCGGCACGAAAAAGAGCTGAACCAGCGGGAGCTTGCAAGCGAGCTGCGCATCAGTCAGGCGCTTCTGTCCCATTACGAGAAGGGCACGCGCGAGCCGGGGCTTCCTTTCGTCGGCCGCGTTTGCGACTACTTCGGCGTAACGGCGGACTTTGTTCTCGGCCGTTCAGAGCGAACCGACATCCCCGTTTTCAGCGGCGCGACCGCCGAGCTGAACCGCGCGCTCATGGACTTTGGCGAGGGCGATATTAAAAGCGCGGCCCTCGCCTATGTGGATGCCGCCGCTCGGAAAATGACCTGCCGCCTCACCTTCCACGAGGAGACGGACCTTCTTTCTCGAAACGTCGAAATGGCGGAGGCGGAGCTTCGTTTGGTGCGCGCGCTTTCCGCACAAAATACAGCAGATGAAGAAAGCACGGATTAAATCCCCGCGCGCGGCGATTCAATCAGCGCTTTCAAATTTTTTGGGCCATGGCCCATGGAGAAGATACCTATGATCGATCAGTCTAAAATTCGCAATTTCTGCATCATCGCTCACATCGACCACGGCAAATCAACGCTTGCCGACCGCCTGCTTGAAAAATGCAACGCAGTCGATCTGCGCGACGATGTCCCGCAGATGCTCGACAACATGGACCTTGAGCGCGAGCGCGGCATCACAATAAAGGCCCGTGCCGTCGGCCTTTCCTACAAGGCGCTCGACGGGGAAACATACACGCTCAACCTCATCGACACCCCGGGCCACGTTGACTTCAACTACGAGGTCTCGCGCTCACTCGCCGCGTGCGAGGGCGCGCTTCTGGTCGTCGATGCGTCGCAGGGCATTGAGGCGCAAACGCTCGCAAACACCTATCTTGCCCTCGACCACGACCTTGAGGTCCTGCCCGTTATCAACAAGATTGACCTTCCCAGCGCCGATCCCGCGCGCACAAAAAACGAGATCGAGGACATCATCGGCATCCCCGCCCTCGACGCGCCGGAGATCAGCGCCAAAAACGGCATCAACATCGAAGCCGTGCTTGAGGAGGTCGTCAAAGGCATTCCCGCCCCGAAGGGCAACCCGGCAGCACCCCTGCGCGCGCTCATCTTCGACAGTCAGTACGACAGCTACCGCGGCGTCATCGTCCTCATGCGCATTATGGACGGAGAGGTCAAGGCCGGCATGGATATCCGCATGATGGCCTCCGGCGCTGTCTATAAGGCGGTCGAGGTCGGCCACATGCGCCCCTTCGGTCTGGAACCCTGCGACAAGCTCTCCGCAGGCGACGTCGGCTACCTCACCGCGAGCATCAAGACCGTCCGCGACACACAGGTTGGCGACACCGTGACGGCAAACGAGCGTCCGGCGGTGGAGCCGATGCCCGGCTACCGCCCCGCGCAGCCGATGGTCTTTTCCGGCATCTACCCGGCGGATGGGGCAGAGTATACGGACTTGCGGGACGCGCTCGAGAAGCTCCGCCTGAACGACGCTGCGCTCCAGTTCGAGCCGGAGACCTCGGCGGCTCTGGGCTTTGGATTCCGCTGCGGCTTTCTGGGTCTTTTGCATATGGACGTCATTCAGGAACGCCTGGAGCGCGAATACGATCTCGATCTTATTACGACCGCGCCGAGCGTCATCTACCACGTCGCCAAAACGGACGGGGAAATGGTCGTCGTCGATAACCCCCTCAACTGGCCGGACCCCGCGCAGATTGAAACGGCGGAGGAACCATACGTCAAGGCCTCCATCATCACCCCGCCCGAATACGTCGGCAACATCATGGAGCTGTGTCAGGACCGCCGCGGCGAGTATCTGGGGATGCAGTATCTCGACGCGTCCCGTGCGGAGTTGCACTATGAAATGCCGTTAAACGAAATTATCTATGACTTTTTTGACGCTCTCAAGGCCCGCACACGCGGCTATGCCTCTCTGGACTACGATCTCAGCGGCTACCGCGAAAGCGACCTTGTAAAACTTGACATTCTCCTGAACGGCGACGTTGTGGACGCGCTGAGCTTCATCGTTTTCCGCGACAAAGCCTATCCGCGCGCGCGGCGCATTTGCGAGAAGCTTAAGGACAATATCCCGCGCCAGCTCTTCGAGGTTCCCGTGCAGGCCGCGATCGGCGGCAAGATCATCGCCAGAGAAACCATCAAGGCCGTCCGCAAGGACGTGCTTGCAAAGTGCTATGGCGGCGATATCACGCGAAAGAAAAAGCTGCTCGAAAAGCAGAAAGAGGGCAAAAAGCGCATGCGCCAGATCGGCACCGTTTCGGTCCCACAGGAGGCGTTCATGGCGGTGCTCAAGCTCGACGAGGACTAAAGCGTCCTCGAAGGTCTTTTGTGCACGCGTTTTGGGCGCCAAATAAAAGGGGTCCGGGGCTTTCGCTCCCGAACCCCTGCACCCTGTCGGGCGCATATCTCACAGGATCCCCTGCAAGAGTATTTTTAATCCAATGCCAATGAGAACGCACCCGCCCGCGACGCCCGCGGTCTTTTCGGACCCTGTCGGCAGCTTCGCGCAGAGCAGGCCGCCCAGCGCGCAGATGGCGAAGGTCGTCAGGCCGATGACGGTGCAGGGCAGCAGAATGCGCGGCTCCGTGAACGCAAGGCTCACGCCGACAGCGAGCGCGTCAATGCTCGTGGCCACTGCAAGCAGCAGCGCCCTTCCATGGCTGAACTGCGCGCCCCCGGCGTTTTCATTTTCCTCTTCCCTACCCTTGAGCGCGCCGAGCAGCATGCTGCCGCCGACAAAGGCAAGCATAAAAAAGCTGATATATGGCCCGAGCGCCATGAGCTTGTCGCTCACAGTCCCCGCAAGTATAAAGCCCAAAAATGGCATCAGCGCCTGAAAAATGCCGAAATACAGCGCGTTCCAGAGCGAATTACGCAGGCGGTTATNNGCGGGTCGGCCAGCGCCTCGCCGACCGTGACTGCGAAAGCGTCCGCCGAAAGGCTTGCGCCGATCAGGATATCCGTCAGAATTTCCGCGAGCATGGGTACCTCCCGTTTTGAAAAAGGAATTCATTTTATGAACTATGAACAGTATATGCGACAAGCACTCGCGCTTGCCGCCGAAGCGCTTGCAGACGGCGAGGTGCCGGTCGGCTGCGTTGTCGCGGACGAAACGGGCGCCATCATCGGGCGCGGGAAAAACACGCGCGAGCGCTCCCGCTCCGCACTCGGCCACGCCGAGCTTTCCGCAATAGACGAGGCCTGCCGCGCGCGGGGCGACTGGCGTCTTGACGGCTGCACACTTTTCGTGACGCTCGAACCCTGCCCCATGTGCGCCGGGGCAATCTTGAACGCGCGCCTGACCTGCGTCGTCTACGGTGCGCGCGAGGAGCGTTCCGGCTCCTGCGGCAGCGTCATCGACCTGTTTTCCGAAAACTACGGCTTCCATCCCGCCGTTTACAAAGGCATCTTGGAGGATGCGTGCGCGGCTCTCATGAAGCAGTTTTTTGAGAAAATGCGGGCGTAGGGCGGGATCACACAAAAAACAGTTTCACCCGCAGGTGGCCGCACAGCTTAAAATAAGGCTACCGCAAAGTATTTCTTTGCGGCGGCCTTGATTTTTTATGTACTTTACGCTTTTACGCTGCCGTCCGCATTGAAAACGGGGAGCGGCGCGAGAAACGTCACGTCTTTGCGTTTTGCGGCGTCCCCCTCGGCGAGAATGAACATCTTACCGACGATGTTGCCGCCGGCGCGGTTTACAAGCTCCTCCATGGCCTCAAGCGACTCGCCGGTGGAGATAACGTCATCGACGATGAGGATGCGCTTGCCCTTGAGCGTTTCCGCGTCCGCCGTGTCAAGGACGAGCTTTTGGACGGCTTCGGTCGTGATGGACTTGACGTTCACCTCAAAGACACCGGACATATAGAGCTTCGGACCCTNNGACCCTTGCGGGCAAGGAAGTATTTCTTGCCGCTCTGGCGGGACATTTCGTAAAGCAGCGGGATGCTTTTGCACTCCGGCGCGATGATGTAATCGAATTCCGGCGCTTTTTCCAAAAGCGCTTCGGCGCAGCGGACGGTCATTTCAACATCGCCGAAAATGACGAACGCACCGATGTACAGGTCGTCCGACACACGGCAGATGGGTAGGTCGCGCGTGAGGCCGGCGACCTCGATTGGATAGCTTAACATTCTGGTTTCCCCCTGATATTCTTTTTCCGTCGATCGTTGGCGGATCGTATACGCTTTTTTCGCCCCCGTTCCGTGTGCGGGGCGGCTTGCGGCCGCTCGCCTAAAAAGCGAAAAACCACAATTATTTATTTTACCTTTGTTTGCGCGAAAAAGCAAGGAAAACGGCTTATTTTTTGTAGTAATCGACGACGACAGGCAACTCCGTGAGGTAGCGCCGCAGCATGTCGAGCGCACAGGATGAGCCAAGAATGCGCACGCGCGCGCGGCCGATGCCGGAACTGATCTTTGAGACATAAACCTCTTTTTGGGTGGCCAGCGCGACAAAAACGGTACCCACGGGGTTTTTCCCGTCCCCATCCGGTCCCGCGAGGCCGGTGGTCGAAACGGCAAGATCGGTTCCGAAGAGCTTTCTTGCACGGACGGCCATTTCACTTGCCACCTCCGCGCTGATCACGCCGTTTTTCTCGATCACGTCTGCCGGAACGCCCAGAACAGAGGTTTTGGTTTCGGTCGCGTAGGTCACAGCACCACCGCGAAAGACCTGCGACGAACCGATCAGGTCTGTGATGCGCTTGGCAATCAGGCCGCCTGTGCAGCTCTCCGCCGTCGCAAGCGTCAGCTTTTTGGCCTTGAGCAGAACGAAAACGACCTCCTCAAGGCTGTCCACATCCATGCCATAAATGAGGTCGCCGATGGTCGCCTGCACCTTTTCAAGCACCGGCTCCATGAGAGCTTCGGCTTCGTCCTGAGATTTTGCCTTGGCAGTCACGCGCAGCAAAACCTCGCCCTCCTTCGCATAGGGCGCGAGGGTCGGGTTTGAAAGCTCGTTCATGAGGTCGCGCAGCTTTGATTCAACGGTGCTCTCGCCGCTGCCGACAATGCGGAGATTATGCGTATAGAGCTGCTCGTCCGACAGGGCGCGCAGATAAGGCATGGCGCAGGCCTTGAACATGGCGTTGCACTCGCGCGGCGGGCCGGGCAGCATGAGCACATGCACGCCGCCAGACTCGAACGCGCAGCCAGGCGCGGTGCCCCAGTCGTTGTGGAAAATGGTGCAGCCAACGGGCAGATACGCCTGCTGGAGGTTGTTTTCCGTCATCTCCGAAACGCCGAGAACATCGTGGAAATAGCGCTTCATCTCCTCGGCAAGCTCCGCGTGGAATTCCATTTCGAGACCGAACGCCTTGGCGAGCACCTGCTTTGTCAGGTCGTCACAGGTCGGGCCAAGACCGCCGGTCGTGATGATGATGTCCGCGCGCGATTTGGCGATGTCAACGGCCTTCGTGAGCCGTTCGGGGTTGTCGCCGACGACGGTTTCATAAAACACGTCGATGCCAAGCTCCGAGAGGTAGACCGAGACGTCCCGCGCGTTCGTGTTTGTGATGTTTCCCAACAGAAGCTCCGTTCCGACGCAGAGAATTTCTGCGCGAAGCTGTTTTGCCATAAAATCCAGTCCCTTCTATTCTAATTTAAAAAGAAACGCTCAAATGTCAAATTTCACCCGTTCGATGCCCGCGAGCGCTTCTAAAACGAGTCCGTCCACGTCGAGCACTGCTTCGGCCGCCTCGACGTCCGGAAGCTTCGGCTTCGTTTTCGGGTGGCGCGGGGTGAAGACCGTGCAGCAGTCCTCATAGGGCAAAATCGACGTGTCAAAAGTGCCGATCTTTCGCGCGATTTCAACGATGTCCCGCTTATCCATGCCGATGAGCGGACGCAAAACGGGCAAATCGACGCAGGCTTCCGTCACGCGCAGGGCCTCCATGGTCTGGCTCGCAACCTGACCCAGATCCTCGCCGGTCACGAGCGCCGCACAGCCGTTTTGTTCGGCTATTTTTTCAGAAATGCGCATCATGAAGCGGCGCATAATGAGCGTAAAATATTCCTCCGGGCAGTTTGCTCGGATTTCCTCCTGAATATGCGTAAAGGGAACGATCTCAACCGTCAGCCTGCCGCAGTAATCCGTGAGCTGTTTTGCAAGGTCCAGCACCTTCTGTTTTGCCTGTTCGGAGGTGTATGGGAACGAGAAAAAGTGCACCGGCACGAGGTGAATCCCGCGCCGCGCGATCATGTAACTCGAAACCGGGCTGTCAATGCCGCCGGACAAGAGCGTCACGGCATTCCCGTTGCAGCCAACGGGCAATCCGCCCGCGCCGGGTAAGGGCCGCGCATGGACATAGGCGGCTTTTTCGCGGACCTCCAGTTCGACCAGAAGCTCCGGCGTGTGGACATCGACCTCGATGTCCGGAAACGCGTCGCTCAGGAGATTTCCTACGTACTGCGAAAGTTCGATGCTCGTCATGGGAAAGCTCTTGTCCGATCGGCGGGACTCAACCTTGAAGCTCTTCGCCGCCTCCAGATCATCCGCGAGGTACCTTTTCGCAGCTTCAAAAATGGCGTCCTTATCCTTTTCGCAGGCAAGCGCGCGGGTGACCGCGACGACGCCGAAGACCTTCGTCATCGCGTCCGTCGCCCCGTCCATGTCGCAGTCGTCGCTAAGCGGCTCAATGTAGACTGTGGACTGTGTGCTCGTCACCTCGAACTTGCCAAAAGGGGAAAGACGGCGCTTTGCGTTGGAGAGGAGCTTGCCCTCAAAATAGCGGCGGTTAAGCCCTTTCAGGACAATTTCGCCCTGTTTCAGGAGGATCATATCGTTCATGGGGTACTTCCTTAACTTTCAATCATATTCGTAAAATCCGCAGGTTAAAACGCTTATTTTTTCGGGTTTGTTTCGAGGAAATTGTAGGTACGGTACTGAATGGCCTCCGCCAAATGCGCGGGGCTGATGTCCGCGGCGCCGTCAAGGTCCGCGACGGTCCGCGCAACGCGTAAGATGCGGTCGTAGCTGCGCGCGGTGAGGCCCATGGCGTCAAAGGCGTCCTCCATAAGCGTTTCGCATTCGGGCGAAAGCGTGCAGAAGGCGCGCATCTGCTTTTGCTCCATGCGGGCGTTGCAGTCAAATGCTGCGTCCGAAAAACGCTTTCGCTGGACATCCCGCGCAGTATTAACGCGCGCCTTGATGTCCGCGCTCTTTTCCGCCGGGGTGCGCTCACGCAGCTCGTTAAACTCCAGCGCCGGGACCTCGACGATGATATCGATACGATCCAAAAGCGGGCCGGAAACCTTTGCGTTATACTTTTCAACGTCCCGCTCCGAGCAGCGGCAGCGGTTCGACGGGTGCCCGTACCACCCACATTTGCAGGGGTTCATGGCACAAACCAGCATGAAACCGGCGGGATAGGTCGCATTCCCGCTCGAACGGGCAATGGTGACCTTTCCGTCCTCCAGCGGCTGGCGCATGACCTCCAGCACGTCGCGGTGAAACTCCGGCAGCTCGTCTAAAAACAGCACGCCGTTGTGCGCGAGCGAAATTTCGCCCGGCTGGAGCTGCGCGCCGCCCGCCATGGCGGAGGCGCTCAACGTGTGGTGCGGGCAGCGGAAGGGGCGCTCGGTGATGAGCGGGTTTTCGCGGCTCGTGAGACCCATGACCGAATGAATCTCTGTCGTTTCCAAAGCTTCCTCGCGGCTCATGTCCGTCAAAATGGAGGGCAGTCGCTTTGCAAGCATCGACTTTCCGGCTCCGGGAGGGCCGACCATGAGGATATTATGCCCACCCGCGGCGGCGACCTCCAGAGCGCGCTTGACGTTTTCCTGCCCCTTGACCTCCGAAAAGTCCGCCGTGTGAAAGCACTGCGTCTCAAAGGCGGGCGGCGCGGCGGGCACGAGCGTTTCCTCGCCGGACAGGTGTTTCAAAAGCGCCGTAACGGTCGGTACCGGATAGACGGTCAGCCCCTCCGCAAACGCGGCCTCCGGGGCATTGTCCGCCGGAACGAACAGTTCCTTGATTCCAGCCCGTTCCGCCGCCAGAGCCATCGGCAGCGCGCCGCGCACAGGGCGAAGCTCGCCGGTCAGACTCAGCTCACCGAAAAACGCCGCGTCCAGAGGAGGCGCTTTGATGGCGCCGTTCGTTGCGAGGATGGAAAGGAGCATTGGCAGATCATAAGTCGTTCCGGCCTTTTTTGTGTCCGCCGGGGCGAGGTTGATGGTCAGCCGCGAAACGGGAAACGGCAGTCCGGCGGTTTTGATGGCCGCGCGCACCCGGTCCCGCGCTTCCTTCACCGCCGTGTCGGGAAGCCCAACAATGTCAAAGGCGGGCAGGCCCGTGGACAGAAAGCACTCGACCGACACCTCATATCCGCCGATGCCCTTGATACCAAGTGAGCGAATTTTGGAGACCATATGGCGGCTCCCTTCTATCTGTTTTAATGCATCTAACGATGAAAAGCGGGTATTCTCATGATCTGACGCATAACTATGTGCAAAAGCACTCTAAATACGGCAAATCTGATATTTTATCAATTACATAGTCATATTCATTCACCGTTCCGAAACCATATCTCGCATATATGAATGGTATTCCCGCAACTTTTGCAGATTCAGCATCACCGGCTGTATCGCCTACATAAACAGCTTCCGTGATATGATTTCGCCGCATAATAAGCTTGTTATTTTCGCCCTTTGATAAATTTGTTACACCCGGGCATTCAAAGTCCAAAAAGTATCGCTTCATATGATGCGCTTTTAAAAAGCTTTGAATATAACCGTCCTGACAATTGCTGACGATAAACAATTTAAAGTTCTCTGAAAGCTGCGCGAGGGTTTCTTCCAATCCGGGATATAACCTGGCCCCATACTTCTCCAAATACTGATTTTCTAATCCGCAGCACTCACTCATAAGGCGTTGCCGAAGGCTTGCATCGACATTTGGAAAGAGCTTTTTCCCGATTGCTTCGATCGGAAGTCCCATACAGCCATATAAGTCTTTAACAGTAACGCGCGTAATGATTTCAGGATGTTGCGATAAGACAGTATCCCATACCTTACAGATTGCCTGCGTTGAATCCCACAGGGTTCCGTCTAAATCAAAAAGAATACCTTCAATCATTCGTGCAGCACCTTCTAAAATCAAGGTAAATCAAAACTCAGGTACGCCAGTAGGCGGAGCCGTCGTTCTCGCGGGAGAGAAAGCCGAGGTCGATGAGGTCGCGGCGCAGGGCCACAGGGTCGGACCAAACTTCGCCCAGTAGGGCGTTGACCTCGTCCTGATGGTAGCGGCGGCCCGGCTCGAACTGCTCCGCCAAAAGGCGGAGTACCGCGAGCTTTTTCTTGAGTTTCGGTGGGTAGACCTGCAAACGCAGGGGTACGCGGGATGAAAACGCGGCGTTCAAAATCTTTTCCTGCTCCGCTTCATCCACCATAAGCTCTGGATTTTCGGCAGGCGTCATGACTGATCTTCCTCTTTCACAAGCGCAATGTGCAGCTCGTCGAGCTGCTTTTGCGTGACCTCGGACGGCGCACCCATCCATAGATCCTGTGCTGTCTTGTTCATCGGGAACGGGATGATTTCGCGGATGGAGTCCTCGCCCGCGAGGAGCATGACCATGCGGTCTACACCCGGGGCGATGCCCGCATGAGGGGGCGCACCATAGCAGAAGGCGTTGTACATGGCGGGGAATTTGGCCTTGACGTCGTCCTCGCCGAGACCCACAAGCTCAAAGGCCTTGACCATAATCTCCGGGTCGTGGTTTCGCACCGCACCGGAGGAAAGCTCCACGCCGTTGCACACCAGATCGTACTGGTCAGCGGTGATGGTAAGCGGGTCTAATTCGCCTTTTTCTACCTTCAAAAGCGTTTCCATGCCGCCCTTCGGCATCGAGAACGGGTTGTGGCAGAACTCCAGAGCGCCGGATTCCTCTCCGATCTCGTACATCGGGAAATCGACAATCCAGCAAAACTCGTAGCGTTCCCTGTCCATGTGGCCGGGAACGGCAGCGCCGAGTGTCTTTATGAGAACGCCGGCGGTTTTTTGCGCCAAAAGCTTCTTGCCGGAGGCAAGCGCGACAAAGCAGCCGGGCTTGAGGCCCAAGGCTTCGACGACCTTGTCCTTGCGCTCGGTCACGAATTTTGAGATGCCGCCGACGAGCTCGCCGTTTTCGTCCAGACGAAACCAGAACGGCTTGTTCGCGGTTTGTACCTCAACGTCCGCACAGAGCTTGTCGATGAACTTGCGCGTTTCCTTGAATTCCTCGACGACGACCGCCTTGACACAGTTTCCGGTGAACGGCTCAAAGCCGCAGTCCGCGAGAAGGTCGGTCACATCTCGCGCAGTGAGGTCGATGCGCAGGTCGGGCTTGTCCGAACCGTAGATTTCCAGCGCGTCCGCATAGGCAATGCGGCGGAAGGGCGCGGCAGAGGCAATATGATAGCTGCCGTAGTTCGCGAAAATGGGAGGCAAAACGTCCTCCAATATCTCGAACACGTCCTCCTGACTGGCAAAGGCCATCTCCATGTCGAGCTGGTAAAACTCGCCGGGGGAACGGTCCGCGCGCGCGTCCTCGTCGCGGAAGCAGGGGGCGATCTGGAAATAGCGGTCAAAGCTACTCGTCATTAAAAGCTGCTTAAACTGCTGGGGGGCCTGCGGCAGCGCGTAGAACTTGCCGGAGTGGTTGCGCGCCGGAACGAGGTAATCGCGCGCCCCCTCTGGTGACGACGCTGTGAGGATAGGCGTTGTAATTTCCAAAAAGCCGTGCTCTGTCATGGCCTGACGCAGCGCGGAGACGACGTTTGCGCGCAAAACAATATTCTTTTTAACTTCCGGGTTGCGGAGATCGAGATAGCGGTATTTGAGACGGGTAGCGCCGTCCGCGTCGCGGCTGTGGTTCACCTGAAACGGCAGCTCATTATAGCGGCAGCGGCCCAGCACTTCGACTTTATCCGGGACGACCTCAATGTCGCCGGTGGGCATGTTCTGGTTTTTGCTCGCGCGCTCGCGGACGGTGCCCTCGATGCTGATCGTGGACTCTTTCGTAATGCCCTTAAAAACGGCCACCATTTCCTCCGTTTCGGCAACGAGCTGGGTCGTGCCGTAAAAGTCACGCAGAACGACGAAAACGAGGCTTCCAGAGACCTCGCGCGTGTTTTCCATCCAGCCGACGAGCTTGACCTTTTCACCGATATTCTCCATGCGGAGCGCGCCGCAGGTATGTGTTCTTGACTGCATTTTCCTGTCCCCTGTCGTTTATTTTTCTGCGATGACCTTGACGGCCTTCTGCTTTTCGATTTCCTTTAAAACGAGCGCGACGGCGTCCGCCATCGGCAACTGCGTCTGCTCGCCGGTTTTCATGTTCTTGACGGACAGCTCGTTTTTCGCGATCTCGTCCTCGCCCAAAAAGGCGACGAACGGGACGCCAAGCTTGTCCGCATAGCTCATTTTTGCCTTGAACTTTTTCTGTTCGCTGTAGAGCATTGTGCGGATGCCCGCCTCGCGGAAGGCAGTCGCCGTCTCGGCGGCCCTTTTGAGGTCCTCCGTCATCGGCAGGACCAAAACGTCCGCAGGAGCGGTGTTGATTTCGTCGGACAGCATCCCCTGCTCGTCGAGCACATAGAAAAGCCGCGTGAGACCGATGGAAATGCCCGCGCCGGGAAGTTTCTTGTCCGTGTAGTAGCCCGCAAGGTCATCGTAGCGCCCGCCCGAGCACACCGAGCCGATCTCCGGGTGGTCCGTGAGCGTCGTTTCATAGACGGTGCCGGTGTAATAATCCAAGCCGCGTGCGATTGTGAGGTCAATCTCGAAGTTCTCCTCCGGCACGCCGAATTCGGGCAGACACCCGGTCACCGTGCGCAGCTCGGAAAGGCCGAGATCGAAGGTTTCAGACTTGCCCTCATATTTTTTCAGCGCTTCGAGCTTTTCGGCACTCGTCCCCTGTATGCCTATAAAAGCCATGATCTCGTCCGCCTGTGCAGGCGTTACGCCGTCCTCCAAAAGAAGCGCGCAGCACTTATCAGCGCCGATCTTGTCGAGCTTGTCGATGGTGTGCATAACGTCGGTCGCCTTGTCGGAAAGACCGAGAAGCTCAAAAAAGCCGTTTAGCACCTTGCGGTTGTTGACACGGATTTTGAATTTCGTGAGTCCGAGCCGCGTGAACGTGCGGTAGATGATGGACGGAATTTCGGCCTCGTTCATGACGGACAGGTCTCCGTCCCCGATGATATCGNNGGTCCGCCTGATAAAACTCGCGGAAACGGCCGCGCTGCGCGCGCTCGCCGCGGAAGACCTTGCCGATCTGGTAGCGGCGGAACGGGAAAGCGAGCTGCCCATAGTTGAGCGCCACGTATTTTGCCAGCGGCACCGTGAGGTCGAAGCGCAGCGAGAGGTCATTGTCGCCCCGCTCGAAGCGGTAAATTTGTTTTTCCGTTTCACCGCCGCCCTTGGCAAGCAGGATTTCGGATGCCTCGATCATCGGCGTATCGAGCGCCGTGAAGCCGTAGAGCGAATAGGTCGAGCGCAAAATTTCCATCATGCGCTCCATTTTCACCTGTTTTTCCGGCAGGAGCTCCATAAAGCCCGAGAGCGTGCGGGGTTTGATTCGTTCCATAGTTTGGGTTCCCTCCAATGTAAATAGGAAACGCTCTCTCCCGCAAAGGGACGAGAGCGTTTCAAATACTTTCTAAAGTGAATGTTATTTTTTCGGATTTACGATGTCGCGCCAGCCGAGGTCGCCGCGGCTCAGGCCCTGAATAAGAACTTCCGCCGTTGCGACGTTGGACGCAAACGGGATGTTGTGCTGGTCGCAGGCGCGGGAAATGGCCACGACCTCCTTGTCGTCGTCTGTACTGGAGGAGTCCCAGAAATAGAGGACAAGGTCGATCTCGTTGTAAGCGATGCGGGACTTGATCTGCTGACTGCCGCCCTGCGCCGCACTGAGATAGAGCGTTATGGGCAGACCCGTCGCCTCGGCGACGAGACGGCCGGTCGTTGCGGTCGCGCAAATGGAGTGTCCCGATAAAATGCCGCAATAGGCAATGCAGAACTGGACCATCAGTTCTTTTTTGTTGTCGTGTGCCATTAGAGCGATATTCATGGTCATCATCCTTTCTGCATGCTTGCCGCTCCCGGCGGCTTTCGCTTTGCCGCCATTTTTTTATTATACAGTATTCTCACCGAAAACGCAATATAAACCGCACCTCAAAGCCCGGATTTGCCCGCCGGATTATTTCAGGAGCGAATTTTCGGTCTCATAGGCAGCGGAACTGTTTTGAAAGCTGAAGTAATAGTCGAGCACTTCCTTCGCAACGGTGGCGATAGCGCTGCCCGCGTTGCCCTTTTCGATGACGACGGCGACCGCAATCTCGGGGTCGTCATAGGGGGCGTAGCAGACAAAGATGGCGTTATTGGTGACGCCTTCGCCGAGCTGGGCGGTGCCGGTCTTGGCGGCGACCTTCACGGGGTAGTTGCCAAAAATCTGGTACGCTGTGCCGTCCGCAGAGTTGGCAACATTGTAGAGCCCCTGTTGAACCGCTTTATAATAGGACGGATCGGCCTCGACGCTGGAAGCAACCTCGGCCTTGCGCTCATAGACGCTCTGCGATCCGTCGTAGCTGCGAACGGACTTGAGCATCGATGCCTTGTAGCGGGTGCCGCCGTTTGCAACAGTTGCAATACAGTCCGCGATCTGGAGCGGAGTGAAAAGGCTGTCCGACTGTCCGATAGCGGCCTGCAACGTGTCGCCGGGAACCCATTTTTTTCCGTCTTTTTCCCGCTCCGCGCGGGAGGNNTATGCCGGTGTTTTCATCCAGTTCAATTCCGGTTGGCTCGCCCAGACCGAAGCGGGCCGCATAGTCCGAAAGCTTCTCAATGCCGAGCTGGTCGCCCACGGTGTAGAAATAGTAGTTGCAGGAGACCTCTATGGCCTTGGTGGTGTTCACGTAGCCGTGACTGCCGGGATATATCCAGCACTCTGGTGCGTAGTCCGATTCACTCTTAGCGTATTTTGTAAATTTTCCCTTATCGTAGATCGTCGCGCCCGGGGTAATAGTACCCTCGGATAACGCGGCGATGGCCGTCACGGGTTTGAAAGTGGAGCCGGGGGCATAAGTACCCATAAGGGCACGATTTAAAAGCGGAGCCGTCTTGTCGTCAGCTTTGAGCGTCTTGTAGTCTTGGGAGAATGTCTTAAGATCAAAGGTTGGGTAGCTCGCTAGGCACAGCGGTTAGCCGGTTTTGCAGTTCACGCCAACGATGGCACCGCCGGAAATGAGGTCCTTTACCTTCTTCGTGAGGCCGGCGGCCTTGTAGGCAGCGTTTTCAGTCTCGCGCGTCTCGTTGTTAGCGGTGATGAAGCTCGAAAGGGCGTTTTCCGCCGTCTCCTGTAAGCCGAGGTCAATCGTCAGAGAAACCTGATTTCCGGGTTCGGGGGTCTTGGTGTAGCGGGTGTTGATGGTGGTACCGCCGCGCGTTTTGGTGACGACGGCGGTCCCGTCTGACGCGTGAAGGTAGCTTTCAAAGGCCTTTTCCGCCCCGCCCCTGCCGACGGTCGCGTTCATCTGGTAGCCCTGCTCTTTATACTGCTTGTACTCGTCCGGGCCCATAGCCCCGACACTGCCGAGAAGGTGGGCGGCGTAGTCCGTGTCGTATTCCCGCTTGTAGGACTGCACGACGTTGAAGCCGGGAATGTTCTGCTCCATAAGCTTCGTAATGAGGTCGATGCTGACATTTTTGGCAAAAACATAGTCCACATTTGCCGCGTAGCGGGTCTTGATCTCATAGCGAATCCCCGCTATGGTGCGCATATCGTCCGACGAATAATTGTTGTCGATCTTAAAGGCCTTGCGAAGATAGGACATGAGCTCCACGGCAGTCGTAGAGTCGGGGAGCTTGTTTGCTTTCAAATAAGCACTGAGACGGGAGCGCTGCGTATCCGTCATGTTGTCGATGTATGCGAAAGGGGCCTGCTTTGTAATGGGCAACGTGTCCGTATAGCTCGCGCCCGAAGCTGTAACGGCGGTAGCAAACTTGAGGATGACCGCGTTCGGGTCGGACTGCTCAAAAAGGCTCTGCGTGTCGATGGTCAGGTCGTTCACGACCTTGTTCGAGACGAGCAGGCGGCCGTAGCGGTCATAGATATTGCCGCGCGAGGCGGGAACGGATACGGTCGTCGAAACGGTGTCCTGCGACTGTGCGTAGTAGGACGCGCCGTCAACGATCTGTAGCTGATAGAGCGTCACGAGGAAAAATACCGCGAGCGCAACGATAAAGAGAATGAGAACAGCAAGCCGCGAGGGCTTTACGATTTTATCCATAGCAGTTCCTTTCGGACGGCGGCATACATGCCGAGGGGGTGTCATTCGTTGCCGGAACGATCGTTACTCCCTGGAAAATGGTTATTGACTCAGATCCAGCGCTGCGAGCTTCCGGCAGGGATAATAGAGGGCCCATGTGAACGGGAGCGCCAAGGCCGTTTGCATGGCGGCAGTCTCCAAAAGCGGAAGGACTGGCGCGCCGCCGAAAACGGCGAAGCGGAAAAGCTGGCACAGCGCCGTTATGAAGCAAACGGCGAGCGTCAGAAAAAAGAACGCAAAAAAACGCTTGTTGACAAAATAGGCCGACAGCGCGCCGGACAAAAATCCGAGGATGGGGAAAACGACGGTCAACAAAACGGCGGGGCCGTTTGCGTACATGTCGGAGAAAAGGCCCAAAAACAAACCGAAAACGCCGCCCCAGACGCCGCCCTCGAAGCAGGCGATGGTGACGAGCGCTACGGGCGCGATGAAAAAGTGCGTTCCAAAAACGGTGACGGGGCCGAGGAGGGCGTTCTGCACCAGCAGCACGAGCAGCATGACGCCAAACCAGACAATGCTCCGGCGGAGCTTTTCAAAATTGATGAGATCGAGCAGCACGGTTTCTGCCCCCTTCCCTGTTTTTCAGCCGCCGGTCATTCGACGACATTGAATTTTTTGACCACGAAAACCTCCGACACGCCGTCCAAATCTGCCAAAGGAGTGACGGCGGCATACTCTGCCTGCCCGCCAGCCTCCGTTGAAACCGAGGCGACCTTGCCGATCGTGAGTCCGCGCGGGAAAGCGCCGCCTTTGCCGGAGGAGACGATCACGTCCCCCTCGACGAGCTTTGTCTTGTCCGCGAGGTAGGCAAGCTTCATCTGGCTCTTTTGCATAAGCGAGAACTCGCCGACGATCATGGCAGCGCTGCCGCCCTCGCCCACGAGCGCGCCGACGCGCGTGTCCGCGTCCACGACGGAGCGGACCGTGCACCAGCCGGAGCCGACCTCGGACACCTGACCGACAAGGTTATAGCCGCTGTCAATGACGCAGTTGCCGACCGCGATGCCGCTCTCCTTGCCCTTGGTAAGCGTGAAGCTGCGGCTCCAGTTGGAGGACGGGCGGTCAACAACATAGGCGGATTCAAGCGTAAAGTCGCTGTGCTTTTCGCGCAGATTTAAAAGCTGACGGAATTTGGCGTTTTCAGTTTCCGCTTCCTTTAGCCTGCGAATTTCTGCCTGCGCTTTGTCCAGCTCCGTCTGAAGCTTCCTATTTTCGGCCTTGAGCTGGTCGTAGCGGTACATATAACCGTAAATGTCCTCAAGCCAGCCGACCACGCCGGAGGCGCCTTCTTTTACTGGAAGCGCAAGGGAAACTGCGCCGCTTTCAAAGGGGCCGACGCCGTCCTGCGAGCCTCTCGCGGAAAAACCGGACAAAAGCGCAACAACGAGCACTACGGCGGCCAGACGGAACCCATATTTTCTTATATATTCCGTAAATTTGTTCAAAGCAGTCTCACACCTACTCTTTCAAGCATTCGGGACAGGCGGCAAAGCGGAAGGCCCATGACAGCAAAAAAATCGCCCTCGATGCTCTCCGTGAAAAGCGCGCCGATCCCCTGCGCTCCGTAGGACCCGGCCTTGTCCATAGGCTCGCCGGTCGCTATGTACGCCTTTATCTCGTGCTCCGTAAGCGCGCGAAAACGAACCAGTGTGCGCTCGTATTCCGTGAGAACCGTCGTCCCTTTGATGACGGTGACACCGGTAAAAACGTTGTGCGTTCTGCCGGAGAGGGCCGAAAGCATGCGAAAGGCCTCCGCCTCGTTTGCGGGCTTGCCGAGAATTTCACCGTCCAGCGAAACGATGGTGTCCGCCCCGACGACGACATCGTCCTTTTTACAGAGCTTCGAGACCTCCTCCGCCTTCGCACGCGAAAGCGAGCAGACGGCGGCGGAGGGCAGCATCCCATCCGTAATGACCTCTTCGCCAACAGCGGGAATGACCTTTAAGTCTTTGACTCCCAGCATCTCCAAAAGTTCGCGCCGTCTCGGCGACGCGGAGGCAAGAACGATCTGCATGATATTATACCCGGCGCTTTGCGCCGTTTTCCTTCTTTTGAGTTACTCGACGCCACGGTAATAGAGGCCGCGCGTCATGCCGTTCGGCACATAATCGGACTTGCCGGAAAAGCTCTCTGCAATGCGAACGCATTCGTCCGGCCCCTCGTTTGTAAACCAGATGCGCAGGCCCCAAAGGCCGCAGTGCGCAAGGTCGGTGGCCTTGTCCGCCAAAAAAAGCTTTTGCGAATTAAAAATAGCGTTCCGACAACCGAATGCCTTCATGACCGGGAACTGCTGGCCCTGTCTGTCCGACAGCAGAATGTTGTTCTGGCAGTTGCACTGGCCGGCGCTGTTTTTGATGATACACTGGTCGCTGATCATGAGCGGCAGCCGGCCATAGGCTAAAAGCTCGACGGGCAGGGGCTTTTTCATGTCCCGTATTTGACTCAGGCGCAGTTCAAACGAGGCCGTCGCCGAAAGAAAGCCAGCCTGATGCAGAACCTCAAGCGTATCGGCGTTGTATGCATTCAAGCCGAAGTCGCCGCGCATGGAAAGCCCCGCGAGCCGGGTGCAGCGGATGTGGCCCATGTTTCCGACGAGCGCTTCTTCGATGCCCATCGCCTTGACCCTACGGAGCATATCCTCCACCTGCGGCAGCTCCCGGTCCGTAATGATGCGGGGCAAAACGGCCACGGGCTTTGCGCCTTTTTCGGCAAAGGGCACGACGGCGGCGGGGTTTTCGGCCAAAAGCTCCAGCGGCACATAGAGGTAATCCGGCGCAAAGGCCGCAAGCGCCGGCGTTAACTGTTCCGCCGTACTGACCTCAAAAATACACTTCGGCGTGCCGAGCACGCTCACGTTCACAGGCTCCGCCGGCATCTTGCCGTGCACACGGACGGGAAGCTTTTTTCGCTCCTCCGTGAGCGCGTCCAAAAGAGCGCGGCGCTCCTCGTTCAAAACGGACGCCGGCAGAAAAAGGCCCTCGTCTACCACAGACGAAATATCCGAGCAAAGGTAAGGCGTGCCGCCGGTTTTATAGAACTGGTCGTAGACGGCCTTTTCTGTGAGCGCCTGCTTCTCAGCCCGCTGGGGAACGGGGCCGTCGCGCAGAATCTTGTTTCCGTCCCCATCCTCCACTGCGAAGCGGGCAAGCTCGTCCTTCCGGATAATCGAGAAAAATTTCACAGGGACGCGGCGAAGCTCAGAATGGGCGTATTCCTTTTTTGCATTGGCAAAGAGCTTTGCGGCATCGCGGCTCGGCTCGCCGCGAACGCCGAACATATCCGGACCCTTGTTCCCTTTATAATATCCGTCCGTAAAGCCGGAACGGGAAAAGGCAATCTCCAAATCGTGCAGCTCGCGCTCGGACGGCTCCGTCCCATAGCGGATCGCGCGGGAATAGATGCCAGTCACGATGGCGGAATATTCCGGCCGCTTCATCCGGCCTTCAATCTTGACACACTTCACCCCGGCGGCTTCCAGCGCGCCGAGGTGCTGCACAAGGCAGTTGTCCTTCAGACTCAGCGGGTAATCATCCTTCCGGCCGCCGAGACTGTAGGGCATGCGGCAGGGCTGGGCGCACTCGCCCCGGTTGCCGCTGCGCCGACCGATCACGGCGCTCATATAGCATTGACCGGAATGGCAAAAGCACAGCGCCCCGTGCGTAAAAACCTCCAGCTCAACAGGCGAGGCTGCGGCGATGGTCTTAATGTCTGTAAGGCTCAGTTCGCGTGCCAAAACGGCGCGGNNGCTTCTACCCCGGCGAGGTCGTGGATGCTCATCTGGGTCGATGCGTGGAGGGGCATTTCGGGCAGCACAGAGCGCAGTACCCGGGCAAGGCCCAGATCCTGCACCAAAATCGCGTCCGCTCCCGCGTCGGCAGCGTGACAGGCGAGCTTTACGGCTTCGTCCATCTCGCGGTCGGCAACGAGGGTGTTTAAGGTGACATACACCTTGCAGCCGCGGACACGGCAATAGCGGACGGCGGAATCAAATTCCTCGTCCGTAAAATTTTTGGCGCCCCGGCGGGCATTGAACCCGCCGAAGCCAAGATAAATCGCGTCCGCCCCGTTCTGGACGGCGGCCACGACCGCCTCCGGATTTCCGGCGGGTGATAAAAGTTCAAGCATGTTTTTAAACGTTTAAAACAGGGTCGTCGGCTCCTGTGCGGGCGCCGCCGCCTTGTCGGCCTTTTTTGCAGATTTTCTCTTCTGGGTTTCCTTCATATAGCGGTCGGCAAAATCCAGCGCCGTCATAGCGGCGCAGTCAAGAGCCGAAACGCTCGTATCGCGTTTGATCTCCAGCATCTTTACCGTCACCATTTCGGCGAGCTGCTTAACATATTCCGGGTCTTCATCGGTTNNAACGTCCTTCATCATTTCGGCTGTACACCTCTTTCTTATCCAAACGGTTGACCTTATATCTAAATAGTATATCACATAATGCAACAGCTTTTTCGCCCGTGTAGAAAGCTGGGTCCACTTATAAAGTATTATATCATAAAGTGACGTATTGCTACAAGTCAAAATTGATGATATAATTGACAATCGAAATAACACGCTATACAACACAGTGCTTTTTAAAAAGAAAGCATGTTTTCAAGGCAACGGAGGACAGGAATGGACGACAGAAGATACAGGCTTTCCGGCGAGCGGAGTCTCGCCGTGCCGCTCGCGGATGCGGACGCTCTTTTAGCCGCGTGCGATGGGACCGCCGCCCTTTTGTACCTCTACGCCCTTCGCTCCGGCGGGGACTTTACAGTCCGCGCTGCCGCCGGGGCCCTCAAGCGGACGGACGCAGAGATTGAAAAGGCTCTTCAAAAGCTCTGCTCCCTCGGCGTCTTTTCGGCGGGCGCCGCCTGCGCTTCTTCAGCTCCCCAACCGGCGGAGGAGTTGCCGGAATACACGGCGGAGGATATTGCCCTGCGCGTGAACGAAAACGGCGAATTCAGAGCCGTGGTCGAGGAGACGCAGCGCATTCTGGGCCGCACGCTCACGGGCGCGGATCTCAAAACGCTTTTTGGCGTTTACGACTATCTTCGTCTTCCGGCGGAAGTCATTTTTCTTCTGATCAACCACTGTGTCGAGGAAACGCGCGAGCGTCTTGGTCCCGGTAAGCTTCCCTCCATGCGCGCCATCGAAAAGGAAGCTTATGTCTGGTACAACCGTGAAATTCTGACCTTTGAGCGCGCGGAGGATTACCTTGTCAAGGAAAAGGCGCGGCGTGGGGAGCTAGCGGACATGAGACGCTTGCTACAGATCCGGGATCGCGATTTTTCCGCGACGGAGCGAAAATATGTCGAGAGCTGGCTCGACATGGGCTTCCCATACGAGTCCATCGCCATCGCCTACGACAAAACCGTTTTAAAGACCGGCAAGCTAACATGGAAATACATAGATTCCATTCTCCAGAGCTGGAACCGCAAGGGTCTGCACACGCCGGAGGAGATCGCCGGGGGCGACGGACAGCCGCGTATGAACCGCGGACAAGCCCCGGCCATTTCCCCCGCCGCACAGGCGGACAAGCCCCGGGACGACACCGCTCTCTTACGAAAGCTTCTGGACCGCTCCAAAAACAGCTAATGAATCTGAGGTGAGACAATGGCATACGACGGCAAGATTCTTGCGCTCGCGCGGGCTGACATCGCTGAGCGCCGGCGCGAAAACGACGCGGAGCACCAGCGCCGCAGGGCGGAAGCTTTCGCGCGGCTTCCTGAACTGCATACGATTGAAAGTGAAATCACACGCCTTATGACGGACGTTGCAACTACCGCTCTACAACGGGGCGAAAACGCGGGTCTCGCCGTTTTGAACGCCCGCGCGGACTGCGAGGTGCTTGAAGCCCGGCGCACGGCGCTTCTCGCCTCCGTTGGCTTGCCCGCAGACTGGCTCGACGAGCATTTCGACTGTCCGAAATGCCGCGATACGGGCTATGTCATGGGGCAACCATGCATCTGTCTCAAGGAGCTTTATAAAACGGAGGCTGTGCGCGAGCTTTCCGCGACTCTGCACACAGACGGTCAGAGCTTTGAAAACTTTGATCTCAGCTACTACAGCAAGGTTCCCGATGCGGACGGCGGAACGCCCTTTGACAAAATGTCGGTCGTTTTCAAGCTTTGCCGCGACTACGCGGATGGTTTTGGCAAAAACTCTACAAACTTGCTTTTTCAAGGTGGTACGGGACTCGGCAAAACCTTTCTCGCGGCGAGCATCGCGAAGGTCGTGTCCGGGAACGGCTTTTCGGTCGTTTACGACGCCGTCGTTACGGTCATAGACGCCTTTGAGGCGCGAAAATTTGACCGCGGAAGCGATGTTGCAGACGACGCGGCGGCTCACGTCCGCCGCTGTCTCGATTGCGAGCTGCTCATTCTGGATGACCTTGGCACGGAAATGACCACAGTCTTCACCCAGAGCGCCCTCTACACGCTCCTAAACGCCCGGCTTTTGAGCGGTGGCCGGACCATCGTCACGACAAACCTCACCCTTCTGGAAATCGAAAAGCGCTACACGCCACAGATTGTTTCCCGCCTTGAGGGCGATTATTTTCTGCTCAATTTTGCAGGAACGGACATCCGCGCAATGAGACGGCAGCGAGATGCCTAACGGCTTCAGTCGATAAAGGCTGCGGCAAAACGAAACAGTCCGGTACATTTCGTTTTGCCGCAGCTCTTTTCACGGAATTTCGTGGCGAAGCTGTGCAAAGCAATTGCAAAATGGTGTATTTGGCAGGCATTTTTTTAGTACAAATGCTTCAAAAGCGCAGACTATGTGAACAAAATATTGAAAGATAGGGGCCGCGGGGGTATAATACTATCAAACGTATATAAATACCCGGCTGCTCCGGCGGCGGAAAGGAAACACAATATGGACAATTTGAACGCGATCGTCGCGGTATACGAGGACTGGGGCATCGGCGACGGCTGCACCCAGCAGGTCGTCATTCCAGAGGACAGAAAGTATTTTCAGCAGCTTACAAAAGGCAACGTTATTGTCGTCGGTCGCAAAACACTGGCCGATTTTCCGGACGGAAAGCCACTTCCGGACCGTACAAACATCGTTTTAACAACGCAGGATATCAAAATCGAAGGTGCGATTGTCGTCCACAGTCTTGACGAGCTGTTTGAAATCATCAAGGACATGCCCAAGGTCTTTGTCGTTGGCGGCGCATCGGTCTATAACCAGCTTCTCAAATACTGCGAGCGCGTCTATATCACCCGCATCTACACGAGTCCGAAGTCTGAATCCTTCTTCCCGAACCTCGACGAGAACTTCAACTGGAGCTGCGAGGAGTTCGGTGACGCAAAGGTCTACAACGGCATCAAATACCGCTTCTGCGAGTACGAGACCTACGATATTTCCAAAAACATCAGGAAGCTCTAAAAGCCCTTTCGGCCTTTTGCCGTGCAACAAAAACTTTGTTGGACATGGCGGGGCATATAGTCTGATTGGCGGGCTTTATAAAATCCGGGCCGTCGGGAGTATTTTCTCCGGCGGCTCTCCTTTTGCCAGCTCACAAGGTGCCCTCAAATCGCAAAAAAGTCCCCGTGCCCTCTGGGCACGGGGACTTTTTACAAATTTTTGAGTGTGCGCTTAGTCGCACATCTCGAACACGCCGGCAGCACCCATGCCGCCGCCGATGCACATAGAGACAACGCCGTACTTCTTGTTGGTACGCTTGAGTTCAGCAAGAAGCTTGCAGGTCAGCATTGCGCCGGTGCAGCCGAGGGGGTGGCCAAGAGCCACGCCGCCGCCATTGGGGTTGATCTTCTCGTTCTTGAGATCCTCTTCCATGTGGAGAGCCTTGATGCAAGCAAGAGCCTGAGCGGAGAATGCCTCGTTGAGCTCCCAAACGTCGATCTGATCCTGAGTGAGGCCNNGAGGAATGGCATAAACAGGGCCGATACCCATCTTGGAGGGGTCAACGCCTGCAACTGCGAAGCTGACGAACTTAGCGATGGGCTTAAGACCCAGCTCTTCAGCCTTGTCCTTTCCCATGATAAGGACGCAAGCTGCTGCGTCGTTCATCTGGGAAGCATTACCTGCTGTAACCGTGCCGCCCTTTTTGAAGACGGTCTTCAGCTTTGCCATGCTTTCCATGGTCAGGCCGCGGCGAACACCTTCGTCAACCTTGAAGATTTCCTTGTACTCTTCAACGTGGCCAGTCTTATGGTTCATTCTGTACTTAACAGCATGTACGGGGATGATCTGCTCGTCGAAACGGCCTTCATCCTGAGCGCGGATAGCTTTTCTGTGGGAGTCCATAGCGAAAGCATCCTGCTCCTCGCGGCTGATGTTGTACTCAACAGCGAGGTTCTCTGCGGTGTGACCCATAGCGGTCATAGCTCTGGGATCCTTGTTGCAGCCCAACTCAACGTCAGGAACGTTGAGGTTGCCGCCCATAGGAACCATGGACATAGTCTCAACACCACCAGCGAGGATGATGTCAGCCTGTCCGGCCATGATGGAGTTTGCGCCCATTGCGATTGCCTGCAGACCGGAAGAACAGAAACGGTTGACAGTCTGTCCGGGAACATTTTCGNNGCCAGAAGGCCGATGTTGCGGGCAACGTTGGTGCCGGTTTCTGCTTCCTGGAATGCGCATCCGAGGATAATATCGTCGATCAGGGCGGGGTCAAAGGTAGGAACCTTTGCCAGAGTGCCCTTTATGACTTCTGCCGCATATTCTTCAGGACGAGTGTCCTTCAGTGCGCTGGGACGGACTCTGCCGATAGCGCTGCGGCCGTATGCTACAATAACTGCTTCTCTCATGTTTATTCCCCCTTAGTTACGGACAGCTTTGCCGTTGGTCAGCATGCCCATGATACGTTCCTGAGTCTTCTCTTCGCCAGCGAGGGACAGGAATGCTTCGCGCTCGAGGTCACGGATCTGCTGGAGCGGAACTTCCGCACCGTAGGGCAGATCGCCGCCGGTGACAATGTGAGCAACCTTGGTTGCGATCTTGACATCGTGATCGCTCATGAAGTTGCCGTTCTTAGCCATAAGGATGTCATATGCGATCGCGCCGTAGCCGTAGTCGCCGACAACCTTGATGGTGGGATCTGCGCCGTAACGATAATCGTGTGCGGCCATGTACAGGACCTGCTCCTTAGCGGACTGGAGCTGCTTTGCCTTGCAACGCTCAATGTAGGTGCCCTTGTCGAGGTAGCCGTTCTCAATAGCGAAGTCAGCACTCATGTTGACCTTAGCCTGAGCGATTGAGCCCCACAGCGCCTTAACAGCATTGTAGCGAGAGGTCTTCTCGGTATCCCAGCAGCGATCCATGATGCGGCGCAGCAACTCAGAGCAACCGCCGCCGGCAGGAACGAGGCCCACGCCGAACTCAACCAGACCCATGAATACGTCGGTTGTAGGAACGGAAGCCTGGCAGTGCATAGCAACTTCGCAGCCGCCGCCGAGGGTCTGACCAAAGGGAGCGGAAACGGTGGGACGAGGAGAAAGCTTGAGAGCCTTGGTGCCGTCCTGGAGCTTGCGGATAAGCGCATCAAGCTTATCCCACTCTTTGTCAACAGCCAGGCTGTAGATGGTGAAGAGGTCAGCGCCAGCGCAGAAGTTCTTGCCCTCGTTGCCAACGACCATGCCTACCCAGTCGTCGCCCCTCAGCTTGTCAACACCGGCGAGAATCATCTCGCCTACGCCTTCGCCGATGGCGTTAGCGGTGCAGTGGAACTCGCAGCAGAGAACGCTGTCGCCCATGTCGCGGAGAGAAGCGTCATCGTTGCCCATGACTTCGGTGGAGCCGGTGAGCTTGAGGTAGGGGCTAGTCTCAGCGCCCTTGACATAGAAGGTTTCCTTGCCGGAAGCCAGCATGTCGAGAACCCACTTCGGGATCTCTTCGCCGTCAGCCGCCCATGCGTCGCAGGTCTTGCGAACGCCTAGCTCATCCCACATCTGGAATACGCCGTACGGCCAGTTGAAGCCAGAGTTCAGAGCCTTATCGATCTCTCTGAAGTCGTCAGCGATCTCGGGAACGAGACGTGCGGCATAGAGCATAAGGGTCTTGTTGAATTCGTATGTAAACTGCTGTTCCTTGGTGTCGCCGAAGCACATGAATTGGTACTTATTGTCAGCTCCAGCATGCTCCTTGGCAGCGTCCATAGCGGGAAGTTCGTCAGCCTTCTTCTGGATATATTCCTTCTTCTTCCAGTCGTAGCAGAGCGTGATTCTCTTGCCGTCGGCATCCTTGTCCTTCTTGTAGAAACCGTGCTTTACCTTATCACCCAGGTTGCCGTCGGCGACCATGTCCTTAACGAACTGAGGAGTATCATACTCGACCTTCTCGCGAGGATCGGTGGAAACTGCCAGAACGTTGCCGGCAACGGCGTTAAGGATGTCGATACCGACCATATCGCAGGTCTTGCAGGTAGCGGCATTGGTGTGTCCCATGATGGGGCCGGTCAGCTTATCAATAGTGGGAATATCGTAATCGTACTTCTCGGACAGACGCAGAGCGGTGACTGCTGCGAAAACGCCGATACGGTTGCCGACGAAGTTCGGGGTGTCCTTTGCGTGGCAGACGATCTTGCCGAGACCGTGCTCTGCAAAATGCTGCATACGCTCATAGGGAGCCTTCTCGGTCCACTTGGTGGGGATCATCTCGAACAGAGCCATCCAGCGGGGAGGATTGAAGAAGTGGGTACCCATGAAGTACTTCTTGAACTCGTCATCCATGGGGGCGACGATGTTGGTGCAGTTAACACCGGAGGTGTTGGAGGAAACGATAGCGTCCGCCTTGCGGTGGGGAGCGATCTGCTTAAGAACGTTCTGCTTGATGTCGATACGCTCGGAAACAGCCTCAACGACCCAGTCAGCGTCATCGATCTCGTCCAGGTTGTCGGTGGTGTTGCCGACACGGACGTTGTGAACAGCACCCTTGGAAAGGGTCATGTTGTTGCGGGGTTTCTTGATTCTGTCAAGACCGGCAAGTGCGAAACGGTTACGGAATTCATAGGAATCCTCTGTCAGGCCCTGTGCCTTTTCTTCGTCGTTAAGCCCCTGAGGGGGAACGATGTCCAGCAGGACTACTTCGACGCCGACAGAGGCGACGAGACCTGCGATGGAGGCACCCATGACGCCGGCGCCAAAGACGACGGCCTTGTTGATGTTCTTATACATGAGGTAGCTTCTCTCCTTTAGCTTTTTTAAACTCTGTCCGGTTTTACCCGGACGGATTAACTGATTACACCGGTTATTTAAAAGCTGGACTTTTAAATCAACCTAAAAATCCGCACACCCATAGCTGACAGCTTCTTAGATCCGGGAACCGCCGCCCGATGCCTGTTTGTCCGGCATCGGGGCGGGCGGTGATTGTCAGTAACCTGGGCGGTTTTCGAATCGCGCGGTAAGGCCGCCGGTTCGGAGCGATTATTTGAAGCTTGCTCTTCTCTTTTCGCAGAATGCGGAAACGCCCTCGAAGAAGTCGTCCGTAGCGCCGCAGGCCTTCTGAGCCTCGACTTCCTTGGCGACATAGGCTTCAAAGCCGTTTTTGAATTCGGACTCCCAAACGAGCTGCTTGATGTAATTGTAGGAAGCGGCGGGGCCGTAGGTGAACTTCTTGGCGCGCTTGAGTGCTGCGTCGGCAAATGCGTCGTCGTCTTCGATAACTTCGTTAATCATGCCAAGAGCCTTAGCGTCGTCTGCAAAGACCATCTGGCCGCCGTCCATGGCGAGCTCAGCAGCCTTCTTAAGGCCGACAGCGCGGGTGAGGAGGTAGATGCCGCCGGCATCCGGAACCAGACCGAGCTTGGAGAAAGCGGTCATGAAGACGGTAGCCTGCGTGGCCATCGTGTAATCGCAGGCGAGAGCAACGCCGATACCGGCACCAGCGCATGCGCCCTGAACAGCACCAACAACGGGCTTCGGGCTCTTGAGGATAGCCTTGGTGACATTTGCCATCTTAGCGATCTCGGAACCAAAGGCTTCGGTGAAAGCTTCTCTGGCGTTGTTCTTCATGCCGTCATACATAGCAGCAACGTCGCCACCTGCGGAGAAAGCCTTATCGGTGGTGGAATTGATGAGGATTGCCTTAACGCTCTCGTCGGCGTCAGCCTTGTGGATAGCATCCTCCAGTTCGTCGAGCATAATGCCGTCGAACGCGTTCATGTTCTTGGGGCTGTCCATGGAGATAGTTGCGACTCTTTCGGATACTGCGTACTTGATCTTTGTGTATTCCATAATCCTTGTCCTTTCATGTTGAAATTAGGATCCAGGTTCTCCATCGTCGCAGAGAACTCACTAATGTATTATACAAGCAAGTGCCGTGCCAATGCAAGATGTCAGATGTTCTTTTGTTAAATATTTATAAGATTACGCCACCAAAGTTTGCACTATTAACATATGCAAACTTGCTTCTATAATTTCTTGATTTTGGCGCACCGCTTTTTTCAGCGCCCCGTCTGTGCCGTGCTGGCAGATTGAGAAACACGATTGACACAAAACGTCTCACTTTCGTTTCAATATCGTTCCGATCACAGGATTTCATATCCATGGCGTTATAAGCCCATAGCTCCTTTGGCACTTGCTTTTCAAGGGCAAATGTTTTATAATATCCCCATCAAACGACTGATCCGGCAGTGGACACGTCTTCCCGAACGTCCCGCCGCCGGCCCCCTGTACAACACATATTTTGATAAGGAGACATACTATGTACAATCCCGATTCCGAAGTTAGAAAAAAATCCCAACGCGCCCTGTGCAAGGCATTTCCGCGTACCGACGAGGGCTTTGCAAAGCTGATGCACGCCCAGCTCTATATGGGCTACATTCCCCTTTATATCTATTATATGCGCTCGTCCTTCAACAACTATCTGCCTGAGCCGGACGATCTTAAGAAGCCGGAGGGCATTGAGAACGAGGTCGTGGACGAGCTTGTCAAGTGCGCCGTCAACGAGTGCAACCGCAACGTCGGCTCCATCATGACGAACACCTACCACGCGAAGGTTCTCCGTCTCGAAGACGCCGAGCAAATATTCACGATGACCGAGGATCTCAATCTCGGTGAGCTGCCAAAGACCATCGTCCCCTACGAGGTTGCTAGAAACGCCGTCATCGACTGCCCGGACCGCATCGCCGTCATTGACTGCGTCTGCCGTTCCCTCCGCGGCGACAAGGGCTGCCAGCCTCTCGACGTCTGTCTGATCATCGGCGAGCCGTGGGTCTCGTGGGCGCTGGACCGCGACCGCTATGTCAACGGCCGTCTCGTTTCTCAGGATGAGGCGCTTCAGATTCTCCACGAGTGCCACGAGCGCGGCAACGTTCACGCGGCCTTCTTCAAGGACGCCATGGCTGGCCGTCTCTACAGCATCTGCAACTGCTGCCCGTGCTGCTGCACCGCCCTGCTGAGCCAGAACTACCTCACCGCTCCGATGATGGCCGGCTCCGGCCTTATTGCCAAGATTGACAGAGAAAAGTGCGTTGACTGCGGTATGTGCGAAAAGCACTGCAACTTCCTCGCCATCTACCGCGACGCAGAAAACCACGTTCAGGTCAACGAGGATCTCTGCCGCGGCTGCGAAGCCTGCACCACCTTCTGCAAGAAGGACGCCATCCGTCTTGAGCTCGTCGATCCGTCCGTCCTTGCGCCGCTGGATATCAAGGCCCTCAAGGCTCAGCAGAACGCATAAGCCGTGCACGAACTCGGTATCATGACAAACGTCCTCGACCGGGCCGTTGCGGTCTGCCAGGAGCATGGCGGCACGAAGGTGACCAAAATCACGCTGAAGATCGGCGTTATGTCCGGCATCCTGCCGAACTACGTGCAATCTTTCTTCGACGTCCTGTCGAAGGGCACCCTCGCAGAAGGCGCGCAGATTGTCATTGAGTCCGACCCCGCTGTTTTCATGTGCCGGCAGTGCGGCGCAGAAACGGTCTATCCTGAGCTTGCGGCCGAATATGTCTGCTCGCAGTGCGGTAGCTCCGCGCTGCGCTTAACGGGCGGATATCGGTTCCAGATCGTGAATATTTCGATTGTCTAAAACGCTCGTTTTTCTGCGAAACTGCACAATTATAAGAGGATATGGAGGCAATTTGCCCCCATATCCTTTTTGTAATGCATAAAAAAGCCGCAAAACTTGTCGCAAGTGGAAAAAAGATAAGAAATGCGGTTGTAAATCGCCGTTATCAAGGAATATAATATATGTACGAGTTTTGCGCTCGTGTTTCAATATGCACGGGGGTTTTTAAATAATGAACATCACTTTACTGCTCGGTCTCGTTGTCGGCTTCGGCGGCGTTATTTTTGGCTACCTCGAAGATGAGGGCGCTTTGTCCGCACTTGTAAAAATTTCTTCCATGAGTATCGTCTTTGGCGGCACCTTCGGCATCATGCTGATGGCGAACCCAATGAGCCGGCTGAAAAGAGTCCCGGCAGCTATGAAGCTTGTCATGCAGGGTAAAAAGCAAAACTTTGCCGAGCTGGTCGATATCATTATGGACGTCTCCGTCGTTGCGAGGCGAGACGGCCTTCTGGCTCTTGAAACGGAGGCTGGCAAATATGAAAACCCCATTCTCAAAAAGGGTCTTGCGTACATAGCAGACGGTATTAGCCCCGAGCGGCTCAAGCAAAACCTCTATGCGGAAAGCGAGGCGGCGCTCGCCGATTACGAAGACGCGGCAAAGGTCTTTGAGGGCATGGGCGGCGCGGCGCCGACCTGCGGCGTTTTGGGCACCGTCATGGGCATGGTCAGCATCCTCGGCAGTATGGCGGGCAGCGACATGGACTCCCTCGGCGGCAAGATCGCAACGGCATTCATCGCAACGATGCTCGGCGTCGGTTCCGCGAACCTTCTGNNAGCACTTGCGGAGGAGCAGGAAGCCTATAACCACATCATGATCGAAGGTCTCCTGTCCATTCAGGCTGGCGAGTATCCCTCCCGTATCAAGGAATACCTCATCGCAATGTGCGGCCCCGAGAACTCCAAAGGCATCTCGGCGGACAGCAAAGCCGGCGAGGGCAGCAAGTAAGCCCTGCGCAGATGTTCCGGCAGACTTTCCGTCGTTTGAAATCGAGGTAAGAAAATGGCAAAACCAAAAGTCGAAAAAGATACAAGCGAGCGTTGGCTGCTCACCTATTCCGACTTGATGAACCTGCTTCTGATCCTGTTCATCATTCTCTACTCCTCCAGTCAGCTTAATGCAAAAAAAGCCGCGCAGGTTTCCAACTCCCTCCAGCAGGGATTTGGTGGCAGCGCCGCCGCTTCAGCTTCGGCTTCGGCTGACGCCGCANNCGGCGGTACCGGCGCGGACGCCTATTGGACGGTGGATGAATACGGCGAATTCTATCAGGAGATCACAAAGCTCATCAAGGACGACAATCTGACCGATAAGGTCGCGGCAAAGCTGGACAACACCGGCATCGTCATCTCCTTTAAGGACACGGTTCTCTTCCCCTCCGGCAGCGCCGTTTTGAGTGCCGACGCGAAGGGGCTAATCGATAACATAGGCGCTCTGCTCTACGGGCTTAATTATTCATACATCTTAGTCGAGGGGCATACGGATACGGACCCCATCAACACCCCCAAGTATCCCGATAATCTGGCGTTAAGCAGCGACCGCGCCGGAAACGTCTGGCGAGAGCTTGTAGGCTGTGGCCTTCTGCCAAACTCCATGGCCGCGATTGGCTACGGCGAGTACCGCCCCATCGCAGCCAACGACACAGCGGAACACAAAGCGCAGAACCGCCGCGTCGTCATCACGATCCTCAAGCAGCCGGCAACCACGGCCACGATCACGCAGGGCGAAGTTCAAAGCACCGCCCCGTCCGATGCCAAAGGCGCACAGCCCAGCACCGCCGCTTCGGCTGCTCCCTCTGCCAAGGCGAGCGCTGAAGCTTCGTCAGAGGCGACAAAGAAATAAATCAGGGGCAGCCGCAAATAAATTTGCGGCTGCCCTTTTAAAAACTGAGGGCGCGCCTTTTGGCGCGCCCCTTTTTGGTTTTCCGCCGGGGCGACCCTGTTAAAACTCCGTTGGAATTCTCAGGCCGTCCCGCGGAAAGATTGCGGATTTGAATTACACGATGCTATACTTTTTGAGGAGATCCGTGACGACGTTGTTCTCGACCTTCTCCTTGACAATGCCAAGGATCGGCGCGAGCGTCGGGAGCATAAACTCAAGCGGCTTCTGACCGTCAAGCAGCTTGCTCGTTGCGTACAGCAAGTCGCGGATGTCATAGACGCTGGCCCAAACTTCCGGAACGCCGCGATCAACGTTGCAGAGCGTGTAGACAGCTTCCATGCCGGTACGGATGGAATACTCCGTTGTGAAAACGGTGTCGCGCGGAGTGTCGGCAAACTGGCCGAGGAAGGCTATATTGACGCTGCCCTCGGGAACGACCTTCGGACGGTCGCCTTCCTTGCGCGGCTCAAAGAACGTGGTGACATAAGGCATCATGCAGGGCGTCGTGTTGCACTTATTGGTGGAGAGATCGACAATGTCCTTCTCGGGCATACCGATATGATACAAAAACTCTTCGCAAAGCTCAATACCGGTGCATTCGTTCATCGGCTTCTTGACAAAGTCGCCTTCGATATCGTAGCAGTTCAGGCCATAGACCCAGATCAGGCAATGATCCTTCGGCTGCTCCTGGAACTGACCCTGACGGTTGATGGTCCAGCTGATGAGCCATTTGGAATCCTTGCAGGTGATGATACCGCCGGTGACCACCTTGCCGGACAGCGGATCGCGCTTGCAGATCTTCTGGATCTGGGCGAGAATCGCCTTGTCGGCAGTGTCAACGGTCCAGGATTCCCAGCTCGTCTCCTTGATGTCCTTGAAGAACTTCTCAGGATGGCCGAACGCCGGGTCCTGCTTGGCGATGGCGGTCCACATCTCGCAGGACGGGCTTTCGCCGTTTTTGATGGTGACGACAGGGGCGTGGTCCTGATCGCCATAAGCGGAGCAGTCGCCCTGCGCGCCGTTGGTGATGAAGACAAAATCGTTCTCGGTGAGGTTGATGGTCTTTGCAACGCCGCCCTGAACGTACTCGATCTTCTTTGCGACCTTCTTGTCGGGGGTGCAGTCGCAGACGACGTTTTTAATCGTGGTATCGAATTCAATCTTTCCGCCGTGGTCGGTTATGTACTTGCACATCGGAAGGATCATGGACTCATACTGGTTGTAACGAGTGAAACGAAGCGCGGACAGGTCAGGAAGACCGTCGATATGGTGGATGTAGCGCTGCAGATAGAGCTTCATTTCAAGTGCAGAATGCCATTTCTCAAATGCGAACATGGTCTGCCAATAAATCCAGAAGTTCGTATCATAGAACTCGTCGTCGAACACGTCGTCGATCTTCAGATCGCCGAGGTCTTTATCCGGGGTCATGAACAGCTTCAGAAGCTGCATGCTGGCACCCGGGGTGAGCGCATATTTGCGGTCCGTGTGAGCGTCCTGCCCCTGCTTTTCGGTGACGCGGCAAAGGGAGAAGTTCGGATCTTCCTTGTTCAGCGCATAATATTCGGAGAAGATCGTCTCTCCTGGATTGACGACGGAGGGGATGGAGCGGAACAGATCCCACATACACTCGAAGTGGTTATCCATTTCGCGGCCGCCGCGCATAATAAATCCCTTCGTGGCATCATAGATACCATCGCAGGAACCACCGGCGAGCTTGAGGTGCTCGAACAGAGTGATATGGTCGCCGGGCATCTGGGCATCACGGATCAGGAAGCAGGCCGCCGCCAGACCTCCAAGGCCGGTACCGACGATGTACGCGGATTTCTTCTCGATGCCCTCCGGCTTTGCGGGGGTCGCGAACGCTTCATAGTTACCGCTGCTGTAATACACAAAGACTCCTCCTTTAATAAATCATCTCATACTCGGTAGTTTTGCACACACTGTAGTGAGTATGACTACTTACAGTTTGTATTATACTGTGTATTTTCTACGATTTGTACAGTCATAAATGTTCCCATGCTTTAAATTTGGACATTTTAACGACATTGTGCGAATTTTAGGCATTCGCCCGCCTTTGCCTAATTTACCGCAATTTTACTTATAGATCACCTCATTTTTATATATTTTTCACAAACTCCATTTTACTGTCTAACAGTTCTTCCATTATACCGGGCCGCGAATGGCTTTTCTGTCGCAAAAGCGGCTAATGCAAAACGACGGGGCCGTATAATGAAAAGCCGGGGCACGAGGTCCCGGCTTTCAAATGGGAGTTGAAGGGGTTATATCGAATAAACTACGGTAGAAGCAGTACCGCAGGTCACTCGCCGATTGCGGCTGTTTTAATGATAAATCGGACAGAGCCGTCTGTTCCGTCTGCAATGCCGGAGTAGTTGTTGTATTCCTTCGCGGCGTCGAGCATGCTCGTTACACGCGGGAGAAGGCTCGTGACCTCAGAGCCGGAGAGGCTGCCGAGCTTGGACTTGATTGCGCTCACGAACTGGTTCATGCCGTCGGAGAGCTGCATTGCGCCGTCGCGGAGCTGGGAAACGCCGGAAACGAGGCTCGTACCGCCATTCTGAAGCTTGCCTGCGCCGACAGCGACCTGCTGCGCGCCGGCAGCGACCTGCTGTGCGCCGGAGGTGGCGCTGGAAACGCCGGCTGTATAGGCGTTGATGCCGGAATAGAAGGCGGCATACTCATCGAGGGAAGCTTTCAGAGCCTTGATGGAGGCATAATCGGCGTTGGAACTGAGGCCGGCTTCGACCTGCTGCTTGATGCTGTTCTGAACCTCATCGGAGGCGAGCTGCTGCTTGACGGCAGCTTCAATGGTCTGCTTGCCCTCATCGGAGGCCAGATACTGGTCGAGACCCGCTTTGACATAGGCCTGACCCGCGTCGGTTTTGGCAAAAGCCTCGGCCTGTTCCTGCGTCATGCCCTTGGCAACAGCGCCGGCAACGACTTTCTCAGTCACGGTTGCAGTCACCTTTTCGCGAACGGCTGCTTCGACCTTCGGTCTGACCTGCGCTTCGGCTGCCTTCTGGCCCTGCTCATACGCACCGGCGGAGAGCGTGTTCAAAAGACTTGTGATATTTGCGGAATAGGTCTCCGGCGTGAGGGATACGGAACCCAGACCCTTGGCGGCAAGCGCCGCGTTGAGCTGGGATTGCGCTTCGGTGCAGAGAGTGGTGAAAACCTTATAAGCACCGGCCTTAAGATTCGCGCTGTTGGCGTCGAGCGTGGTAAGGCCCTTGGAGAGCTGCTCTGCGCCGGTGTTGAGCTTGACTGNNGAGACCGGTCTTCATTTCGCCGGACTTTTCAAGCAGTGTGGAGAGACCGTCGTAGAGCTGCGAGGAGCCGTTCGTCAGGCGGGTAACAGCGTCGGTCACCTGATCGAGCGCGTTCGTAAGATCGTCGGCGCTCTTGAGCTTGTCGGTGTTGACGGCATCCGCGAATTCGCAGGTTGCGTAGGTCATCGTGGAGTTGAGCTTGAAATCCTTCGCGTCGGCGGAAACCTCGACGTACTCAGGAATCTCGGCAATATCGCCCGCGAGGTTGACGGTGTCTTTGAGGCCGGGGAAGGCGAAGCCCATGACGACCGTGCGGTCGCCGTCGTCAACGAGCTTACCGTTCGAGACGGTGATGTTGGAGAAGTTCGCGTTGTCAAAGATGAAGCCGGTCATAGCGAGGAACGGCACGTTCTCCGCACCCTGCTCCTTCAAAACGTCCTTGTCAACGCTGTAATCATAGCGGATGACGACCTTGCCGCTCTTGCCCTTGAGCGCGTCGGCGGAGACCTTGTTTCCGTCCAGCATATAGGATATCTTCACCTGCACGGGCGCGGTCTTCTCAGAGGTGCCCTGATAGTAGATGTCGTTGCCCTGTGCGTCCCAGGCCAGCGTACCGTCGGCAGCCTGCTGGAAGGTCTCAGAGCCCTTCACATTGGTAATGTCCTTCAGGCCGGACTTATCCTTCAGAGCCGTTGCCTTGGTAGCATTTTTGAGTTCGTCGCTGACAACGATCTTCTGAACCGTACCGTCAGCATTTGTCATGACGTAGACGGTCTCATTCTTCTGGGCCTTGTCGCCGGCGGCGGTGGACGCCTGTGTGTTCAGAAGAGAGGTGCTGTCCGCGGGCTTGTTGGCCGAATAGGCCACACCGCCAACCGTGCCGCAGACGAGGCAGGCGGAAAGCGTGATGGCGACCGCTTTGGTCTTTTTATTGCTAAAATCAAAGAACTTCATGTTTTACCCTCCGTATTTCAAATTGTAGGCGTTTATGCCTCTTTGGACTCCAGGGAGATATCCTCGGCAAGTGTGCGGCTCGGGATCAGCCAATGATAAGAGGTCTTCTCAATGAACTTCGAGAAGATGATGAGCAGCGCCGGCAGAACGAACATAATAACGATCATGCTGATGATCGCGCCGCGGGCGATGAGCAGGCACAGGCTCTTGATGAGGTCAACGTTGGAGTAAACCGAAACGCCAAAGGTCGCGGCAAAAAACGCAAGGCCGCTCGAGAAGATGGAGCGTGAGGTAACCTCGACCGCGCGGCGCGTGGCTTCCTTGGCTTCGTAGCCCCTGATCATCTCCTCCCGGTAGCGGTTCGTGAGCAGGATGGCGTAGTTAATCGTGGAGCCGAGCTGAATGGTACCGATGACAATACCCGCGATGAACGGGAGCGTCGAACCCGTGAAGTACGGGATCCCCATGTTGATCATAACGGCGGACTCGATGGCGAGAACGAGGATGATCGGCAGGGAGACGGAGCGAAAGATAATGGCAATGATGACAAACACCGCAAGGATCGAAGCCGTATCGACGTTTTTGAAGTCGACATCCGCAATGGTGACGAGATCCTTGTTCATCGGCGCTTCGCCGGTGATGAGGGCCTTTTCGTCATACTTCTTAACGATGTTGTCAATCTTTGTGAGCTGCTCGTTCTGCTCGTCGGATGCCGGTATGTACTCGGAGTTTACAATGATGAGCTGGCGGCCGCCGGAAACGAACAGGCTCTTGATGTCGTCCGGAATGACGTCGGACGGAATTTCGCCGCCGACATAGTCCTTGTAGCCGACTGCGAGCGTCACGCCGTCGAGGGACTCAAGCTCACTCGTCATCTTGACGACGTCACTGCTTTTGAGGTTTTCGTCCACGAGGATGAAGTCGGTCGCCTGCATACCGTAGTCGTCCTTCAGGCGGTTCGTGCCCTGAACGGAAATGAGGTCGGCCGGCAGCGACTGGATAAGATTGTAGTATTCCTTGACGTTATTCTTGCCATAGACGAACGGAATGAGTACCGCGACGAAGAAGAGCAAAATCGCGACGTGGTGGTCAACGATAAAGTGGAAGGTCTTCGTGAGCGGACGGATGAGCGTCTTGTGCTTGTGCTTTTCAGAAACCTCATCGAAAATGAGCAGAAGCGCCGGCAAAATCGTGAAGGTTGAGCACACACCGAGGAAGACACCTTTCGCCATAACGATGCCGATGTCGTAGCCGAGCGTCAGGCTCATGGTGCACAGCGCGAGGAAGCCGGCAATCGCGGTGAGCGAGCTGCCGAAGATGGATACAAAGCTTCTCGCGACGGCGACCGTCATGGCGTCCTCTTTATTGCCAAGGCGAAGCTTTTCATCTTCATAGCGGTGGATCAGGAAGATGGAGAAGTCCATCGTAACGCCGAGCTGCAAGACCGCCGCGAGAGACTCCGTTACATAGGAGATCTGGCCGAGCAAAACATTGGAGCCAAAGTTGAAGAGCACAGCAAAGCCGATGCCCAGAACGATAAGAAACGGCGTGATATTCGAATCAACGCCCAAAAACAGAACGATCAAAACGAGAATGACCGCGACCAGTATGTAAATCGGGACCTGACTGTCCGTTAAATCTCTCGTATCCTCCGCAACGGCGGACATACCGCCGATGAGGCAATCCTTCTGCAAGAGCTTCTTCATCTGGCTGATGGCGCCCATCGTTGACTCAGAGGAGGTCGATCCGTCAAAGGTCACGATGATGAGAGACGATTCCTTGCCATAGAAGGTGTTCTTTAGGTCCTCGGGAAGCATTTCCTTCGGAATGCTGAGGTTTGCGATGTCGTCGATCCAGTAAACCTTATTGACGCCGTCGATCTGCTTGAACTGCTCTTTCAGCTTCAGGATGTCGCTGTTCGACATGCCCTCCACCGTGACCATTGCAGTACTTGCGATGTGGAAGTCCTCGTCCAGAGCCTTTTCGCCGACGACCGAATTCAGGTCGCCCGGCAGGTAGGTCAGAATATCATAGTTGATTTTCGTGGCCTTAAGCCCAAACACGGACAATACCGCAAGAACGACGGCAAGGACAAGGATGAGCCATCTTTTTTCTACGATAAATCGTGCAAAGCGCATTAATTTACTCCTCTTTTCCATTTTTCATCGGGGAACGATACGCGGGGACAGTTGAAACGCCGGGGTCATTAAAATGCCATATTTTAGAACGCTCCTTTTCCTGTGAAATCATATCTAAAAATTTGTCTGTGATGTCTCTGAAGGTACAGTGAGCCACCTTCGGATAGTGCGACAAGCATAACGCCGCCTCGCGTAAATGGAAAGGGTCAAAACAATGCCCGTGGAGAAAAATTCACCACGGGCATCGTTTTTGGTATATTTTTTGCCGAAAGCGGCGTTTTGGCGATTTTTTTGCCTTAGCCTCATTTGTGGAGCAAATCTGGCCGTTTTTCGTTTTGTGATGCAAAACTGGCCAAAAAACGAAATGTGGGAACAATTTAAACACGCTTAAAAAAGCGTCCAAATCATTCCCCGTCTTCTTCCCTCTCCGCCGTGAGCTTTTCGAGCGTGTGCTTCATGCTGCCGTCCAAAAGCTCCAGAAAGAAGTTCATTGAATTGTCGTAGCGCGCCGACATGTCGTTGGCAACCCAACCCATCGCAAGCGATACAATGCCAAAGGTGTAGGTATCGGCGATGAAGTCCATCTTCTCGTCCGAAATGTCCATGCCCTCGCCCTGAATATGCAGAAATTCGAGGATATAGGGGCGCACGAGCGAACAGATGTATTTGTCAAGATAGTTGCGATAGTTGGAGTTATAGGCGTTCATCACGATGTCCTTGTTTTGGTGCAGATAGGCGTAGAGATCGTGAAAGCCGTCCTTCCATGTGTCAAACGTTTTGTGCGCACCGAGAATGTTTTCGGCTTCGTCGTAGCAGAACCACTCGATCAGCTCGTAGATGTCCTGAAAGTGATAGTAGAAGGTGTGCCGGTTCACGCCGCAGTCCTCGACGATGTCCTTGACCGTTATTTTATCGATGGGTTTCTGGGCCAGGAGCTTTTTGAGGGAAGCCGCAAGCGCGTGCTTTGTGATATCAGACATTTTTTCACCACTCGTTCTTGTTTCCGCGCAGCCCGGGCGCTTGCTGCGCTGTGATTTTGTGATGTATTCTAACACAGCCGCGGTGAAAAAGCAAGTTTCCCGGGTGACCCGCAGGTCCCCCGGGAAGTAGCCAAAATGCCTGATGTGTCCCAATTTCAGCTTTCCGCCTTTGCGGCCCTCTTCGTTTCCGCCGGGTAATAGAGGGCTGGCGCGAAGCGGTAGAGCAAAATCGCGGCGGCGGCCGTGATGACCGTCTCCGGAATCATATAGCTTGCGTTGTAGCCAAGGGAATACAAAACCGCCCCCTCACCGCTGGGCGTGTTGCTGCTCCAGATGAGAAAGCCGGAGAGAAACGAACACAAAAAGCGGATGAGGCACACCGCCGCCGTCCCCGCT
>DEMY01000110.1:0-290 GCA_002359425.1 Clostridiales bacterium UBA2658 | reverse complement strand
ACATAGTCAAGCAGGATCATACCAAAATAGGCAGCGAAGGTACCTGCCGGGGGCGCGTACCAGCCGGTGATCATTTCGAGCACGGCGAGAACAAGCCCCGTCATAACGCCCCACCTTGCGCCATTTCGGTAGGACACAAGAATGATTGGCAGCATGGAGCACAGCGTTACGGAGCCGCCTTGTGGCATGGAAAAGAGCTTCACCTGAATGAGGACCGCTGACAGGGCGACCATCATGGCGCATTCGGTGAGGATACGCGTCTTGCTTCGGGTCTGCGTTTCGTTCATGGA
>DEMY01000013.1:3826-9067 GCA_002359425.1 Clostridiales bacterium UBA2658 | reverse complement strand
CCTTGAGCTTCTCGAACAGCTGCCTGAAATGGACGCGGTGATTGTACCGGTAGGAGGCGGAGGACTGATTTCCGGCATCGCCTTTGTCGTTAAGAGCCTGAACCCGCAGTGCAAGGTTTACGGCGTGCAGGTGGCGGGTGCGGCGTCTATGGAAAATTCAGTAAGATGCAGACAGATCGAGGAGCTGGACTCTGTTGCGACCTTTGCCGACGGAATTGCCGTCAAGCGTCCGGGGGAAAACACATTTGAGCTTGTCTCAAAGTATGTGGATGAGATTGTAACAGTCACAGACGATGAGGTTGCGACAGCCGTCCTAGCGCTTATCGAGCAGCAAAAGCTCATTGCCGAGGGCGCAGGCGCCGTCGCGGTTGCCGCTGCCATGTTCAATAAGGTAGATATAAAGGGCAAAAAAACAGTTTGTCTTGTATCCGGCGGCAATATCGATGTAAATATACTCAGCCGGGTGATTACCCGGGGCCTTCTAAAGTCCGGCCGCGTGGCGAACCTCTGTATCCCGCTGACCGACAAACCGGGACAGTTAGAGCAGGTGTCCCGCATTATTGCGTCGAAAGGCGGCAATGTTGTGGCGGTACACCATGACAGGGGAGAGGAGAATATGGCGATAAACGCATGTTTTCTGACGCTTTCGCTTGAGACCCGGGACCACAGGCAGATAGAGGAGATTAAAGAGGGACTCCGAGCCGAGGGGTTTATGATCCAAGCGCAACATTGATACTGCAAACCGAAATGCAGATAGGTGGGAACACGATAGGATGGAAACGAAACGGTCGTGGTTATCCACGTAGCGAGACCATCCCAAGTGTTTTGCGAAACAACTATTGCAGATAAAAGCGAAGCAAAATGGGCGTGCCTAAATCGAGCGGCGCGCCCTTTTTGCACTTTTTGGGGGGGGGGATGGAATGAAAGGAACGAGAACACAGTCGTTCGCCTGAGGAGCTTATATTGAGAGAAGCCGAAAAGTCCGCGGGACTTCATCACGCCGCTGCTTGGATGCTGTTATGCAGACGTGGGTTTATCGGCGCAGAGACGGAAAAAGACGTGGTCCTGATTCAGAAACTTCTGTTTTTCCGTATACCATGCCTGCTCGCCTATGTCATCGCACAGAACGTTTATATAGCCGAGACGGTGCAGCGTATTGATATCCCATGCGGGTCGCGCCACGCAGGCAAGCGGCAGCTCGCGTTTCCAGCCGCGCGCCTCCTCATAATTCGTATAGGAAAGCGGGACCTCCTCGCCGAAACGCTCAAAATAGGCTCTGCGCTTCGTCTCATCCAGCGGTTCGGGTAGCTCGTCCGGCTTTCGCTGCGGCTGCCCGTCGTCGAAAACGACGATACGACCGCCGGGCTTCAAAACGCGGAGCCAGTTTGCATAGGTCTTTTCCGGGTATTCCATCGCCCAGACGACATAGCGGCTGACGATCATGTCAAAACTGCCGTCGGGAAATGTAATGTCCTGCGAATTCATGATTTGAAATTCCGGCGACACGCCCTGCGCCGCCGCGTTTATCTGGGCCTGCTCAAGCATTTTGGGCGAAATATCAATGCCCGTCGCATCGTGTCCGGCGATGGCGAGAATCGTTGCGAAAACGCCCGGTCCGGTGCCGACGTCGAGAATTCTGAGCCGCCCGTCCCCCGGCGCCTGCGAGAGGATAAGCTCTGTCCAGATGTCCCTGCCGGGAGAGACGAAATCGTTTTGAACGATGCGTTTGCTGTAGCCCTCCGCAGAGACCTCCCAGCCGTTTTTGATTTTTTCTTCAAGAGTCATATGCCGCTCCTTTATAACGAAATGGCGCCGAGTGCAACGATGTGCCGTTCATCCCGGCGGTCTGTGTAGACCTCCGCCTCCACCTCGTAGACGTCGTGAAGCATCTTTTCCGTGAAGGCGGCGGCGGGGGATGCCTCGGTGTAGACCCGTTTGTCTGCGAGCACGACGACGTGGTCAGCATATTTGGCCGCAATATCGAGGTGGTGCAGTGTCACGAGCGTTGTGAGCATTCGTTCCTTTGTGATCTTTTGCAGAAATTCCATAATCTCAAACTGCCGCCGGAGGTCAAGCGCGCTTGTCGGCTCGTCCAGAATCAAGACCTGAGGGTCTTTTATAAGTGTCTGCGCGATGAAAACAAGCTGGCGCTGGCCGCCGGAGAGCTCGCTGATGTTCCGGTTTGCGAACGGCTCGAGCGACATCTGTGTCAAAATAGCGTTCACTTTTTGAATGTCGTCGTCGGTCACGCGAAACGAAAGCCGCTGGAGCCGTCCCAAGAGGACGACCTCGTAGACGTTCAATTCCGCTTCACAGTCCGTACACTGACCGAGATAGCTCATCGTGCCGGCGAGCTTTTCGCGTGAGAGGTGGGATACGTCCTGCCCGCAGATTTTAACAGTACCGCTGGCCTTTTCAAAACCTGAGATGCATTTCAAAAGCGTTGATTTTCCGGCTCCGTTCGCACCGACGACGGCAGTTATCTCGCCCGGGCGGGCTGTGAAGCTCACGTTTTCTAAAACTGTCGCCTCATCGTATTGAAATGACAGATCCTTTACTTCGATCACTTGACTCACCTCTTTTTTCTGATGATGAGGTAAAAGAAAAACGGAACGCCGATCATCGAGGTCAAAATGCCGATTGGGAAGACGGCCCCGGGAACGATCAGCTTTGTGGCAACCGATGCGATCGACAAAAGCGCCGCACCACAGATGCCGGACATCGGCAGATAATAGCGCTGGTCCTCGCCAAGAAGAATGCGCGCAATGTGCGGGCCGACGATGCCGATAAAGCCGATGCTTCCGACAAAGGCTACCGCCGTCGCCGTGAGCAGGGAAATGAGGACGAACATCGTCATGCGCAGACGCTCAACGTCGATGCCAAGCGAGCGGGCTTTTTCGTCGCCGAGCTTCATCGCCGTGAGCTGCCACACCTTGCTGTAAATCGCGACGAATACGGCGGCCAGAACAGTCGCAAGAATTGGAATGTTCGTCCAGTTCGCTTTGCCAAGACTGCCAAAGGTCCAGAATACGATGCTTTTCAGCGCTTCCGGAGAGGCAAGGTACTGTAAAAATGACTGGATCGCCTGAAAAAAGAAAACCATGCCGATGCCGGAGAGTACCATCGTGTCCGGGGTAAAGCGCTTTATTTTGCTAATAAAGTAGATGCCGAGACAGGCAAGGAACGCGAATGCAAACGCGCAGACTGGAATAAGATAGCTGCCAAAAACCGCGATAGAGCCCAGTCCTGTGAGCATNNCATCGCCGCCCCGCAAAGGCCGAGCGCCGCGCCGACGAGAAGGCCCATTGTCGCCGTAGGCAACCGCAGATCCCAAATGATCGTTCTTGCCAGACTATCCGCCTTTGAAGGCTCAAATATGGTTTGCAAAACCTGAGAAAGGCTCATATTGGAGGAGCCAACAAGTATATCAAGCAGAAAGCTGACAATGCATACGGCGATGCCGGCGAGCAGCAGAGTAACCTTTCTGCCGGTGTATGCTCTGTACTGAAATACGGCTTCTGTCATGCCGAATACTTCATGTACCAGACACCGCCAAAGTCATACGGAAGGAACTTTTTATAGTATTCCTGAAGCGTTTTGGTCGGGTCGAGGCCTTTGAATTCTTCCGNNCTGGCGCAGTCGTACATTTCACGCCCAACGCCATGGTGAAGAATATAGATTTCGCCATTCTTAACGGCGTTTAGATTGTTCCAGCCGGGTCGGGCGAGATAGGCGGAGACCAGCTTGTCGGCCGTTTCCTCAGTAGCGTTGAAGCCGAGCCGGATGGAGTCTGCCTGCGCAGGCCAGTAGGAGCCGGTGAAGATGATTTTGTCCGGGTTCGTGGACAGAACGTATTCCCGCTCGAGCGGTGTCGATTTCTCGATGACACCGTCAGCAATGCTGGTGCCGCCAGCGTTGTAGATCATACCACCCCACATATATTTGTTTGTGTAAGAGTTGCCGTATTCGGTGGGGCCGGTCGAACCGCATTCAATGTAAACCTTCGGCCTTTCGTTTGTTTTGAGGAGCTCCTGCACCTTGTCGTATACGGGCGTTACATGTGAGGTGTAGTAATCAACAAGTTCCTTCGCGCGGCTTTCTTTGCCGAAAAGCTTGCCAAGAAGTTCTGTAGACTTTGTGTGGTTTTCAATTGTCTCGGCATGATAATCAATGTAGATGACTGGAATGCCAGCAGCTTCCAGCTTTGGCTGAATGCTCTCCTGAACGGCTTTTTGCATACCGAGCGGAATAATCGCCGCATCTGCGCCGCTGGAGAGCGCCGCTTCGAGGTTGAAGTCGTCCAAATCCATGCTGCCAACCGTTTTGACGTTCGCAAGGTCGGGGACGCCCTTAACGTACTGGTTGTACATATCCATGCGGTTTTTCTGTAGTCCGTCGTCCATTGCGGCGATGTGCTTGCAGACGTCCTTGCCGAAAAGCGCGGACATGGTCATGAACGGCCCGCCCGAGCCGCTCCATTGAATGATGACCTTGTCGAGCGGGTGGTCGAAGGTGTAGGTTTTGCCCGCAAGATCGGTGACTTCGACCTTTGTGCTTGCCGCTGTGTTTGCCGCAGCGTCAGATGACGGGCTGGCCTTTGTATTTCCGCCGCAGCCTGTCAGAAGCGACGTCAGAAGCATCGCGCCCGTCAAAACGCCGGCAAGTGCTTTTTTCTTCATGTGTTTTCCTCCCCATTTTACAATGCATTTTTTCGAGACATACGCATATGTAACTATGCAAGAATTGTCGAAAAATCGTACAAAAGCAGTCTAACAGCCCCCGCCTGACCGTACAAGCCGGGAGGGGGGTCATTTTTGTGCGCTGGCCGGAAAGCGGCAAGCCTCGTTTTCTGCCAGGACTGAAGCCTGTGTTGAGCGGAAAGCGCACGGCTTTTCGGGGTCGATGACTTACTTTTTAAACCTTACTTTCTGCCGATTTGACCCAAATAACGCATTTATCCAAAGAATACGACAGAATATAACCCCCCTGGGGGCTTGTGGGGAGGAGCGTTTGTCCAATATAATAATATGAGATGTAGCTCTGGTGCGCTTGCCGCACAGCTACGTTGAGAAAAGTGTTTTTGAAAGAAGGACGCCAATGCAAAACGCACTCCGCAGACAGCCAATGACGCGCTATGTGCTCAGACGGCTGCTAACGTTGATTCCTGTTTTGCTCGGCGTCACTTTTTTGACCTACGGGCTTATGTACCTATCCCCGTCGGACCCGGTGGAAATGCTGTTG
>DEMY01000013.1:336-3789 GCA_002359425.1 Clostridiales bacterium UBA2658 | reverse complement strand
TCTCTTTTGAGAGCAGCGCTACCGCGAACGCTTTTACTCACGCTCACATCCATCGCTGCGACAGTGCTTTTCTCCGTGCCGCTTGGGATGCTTACAGCGGTGAAGCAAAACCGTTTTACGGATTATTTCATCCGTTTTTTGAGCTTTCTCGGAAATTCGCTGCCGAATTTTCTCGTTTCGCTGCTGCTCCTTTATTACATATCATATGAGCTTGGCTGGCTCCCAGTTCTCGCGAACGACAGCTTCAAGGGCCTCATTCTCCCGACGCTTGCGCTCGCGATCCCGATGACGGGCAAATACATAAGGCAGGTGCGCGCGGCGGTTCTGGAGCAGCTCGGCAAGAGCTATGTGGACGGGGCCGTCTCTCGCGGCGTGCGGGAGGGAACCGTGCTTTTTAAGGACGTTTTGCGAAACGCCATGCTCACGATCGTGACGCTGCTGTCGCTTTCCATCGGCTCGCTTTTAGGCGGTACGGCGGCGGTCGAGCGCATTTTCGTCTGGCGAGGCATGGGCTTCATGGTCATGGATGCAATATTCGCCCGCGACTACCCGGTGATTCAGGCGTTCGTCGTTTGGATGGCGGTCATCTACGTCGTTATTAACCTCATCACCGACCTTTCGTACTACCTCCTCGACCCGCGCATGCGGCAGGGACTGGGGGTGCGGTGATGACGGCGAAAAGAGCAAAAATTACGCTCAGGGTACTGCTTGCGCTGACGGCGCTGTTTTGCGTCTTGTGCGTCATAGCGCCTGCTTTCGAGCCGAACGACCCGAACCTTGCAAACCTCGCGGTCGCCAAACAGGGGCCGTCCGCACAGTATCCGTGGGGGACGGACGGACTCGGACGGTGCGTTATGTCCCGCGTTCTGGCGGGTGCGGCGACCTCCGTTTTCTCCGCGCTTGAAATCGTCGCGCTGACGCTTGGGATCGGCTCCGCCGTCGGGATTCTGGCGGGCTACTTCGGCGGGAGGATGGACGAGATTTTGATGCGCATTGTGGACATTTTCCTCGCGTTCCCCGGCATGGTGCTGGCTTTGGCCGTTGCCGGAATGCTGGGACTCGGTATGAAAAATGCCGTAATCGCTCTTACCGCGACCTGCTGGCCGCAGTATGCCCGACTTGCGAGAAGCGCCGTTTTGTCCCTGCGACAGGAAAACTTTGTGAGCGCTGCAAAGCTAAACGGGCAGACGCCGGGGAGCATTCTCTGGCGGCATATTCTCCCGAACGCAATGCGCCCCGTCATTGTGACAGCGTCGCTCTCCATTGGCGACACAATTCTCGCGCTGTCTGGCCTTAGCTTTCTCGGCCTCGGGGCCCAGCCGCCGGTCGCGGAATGGGGCACTATGCTCGCGGACGGGCGCGGACTTATGCAGAAATGCCCGTGGCTGGTTCTATACCCGGGTCTCTCCATCTTTTTTACATCTATTTTGTTCAACTTATTGGGGGATTGTGTTCGCGACGTACTCGATCCGCTCAATTCAACGCATATTTTTATAAAGGAAAGGAAGAAAAAAGGATCATGCAGAAAATGAAAAAGGCTCTGTCCCTTGTTCTTGCCGCCGGCGTTTTAGTTGGCGCGCTCGCGGGGTGCGGCAGCAAAAAGGAGGAGACCTCCGCGTCTCCGGCCACAGCGGCAAGCGACACCAAAATGGCGGACGACTTCACCTTCGGCGTCTACAATTTTTCCAAGCTCGACCCCGCCAACAAGTATAACGGCTGGGGCACTGTCCGCTACGGCGTTGGCGAAACGCTCCTCAAGCTCGACGACAAGCTGAACGTGACTCCGTGGCTCGCCAAGGAATACGAGCTCTCCGATGACAAGCTTACATGGACGATCACACTCAACGACAACATAAAATTCTCGAACGGCAAAGCTTGCGACGGCGCGGCAGTCAAAGCGAGCCTCGAGCGGGTCAACGAGAAAAATGAACGCGCCAAGGGCGACCTCAAGATTGATTCCATCACCGCTGACGGCAATATCGTCAGCATCAAAACGACCGAGCCGAACCCGACGCTTGTAAACGACCTCTGCGATCCTTACGCCTGCATTGTTGATGCCTCTGCGGACAATGGCAGCGTTGACTTTGAGCAGTATCCAGTCGGCACCGGACCCTATGTCGTGAAGGAATATGTTGCGGATGATCACGCAAAGCTTGAGCCGAACGCAAATTACTGGAACGGTACGCCGAAGTGCAAGACCGTCACAGTCAAGGGTGTTTCGGACGTTGACACGCTTTCTCTCGCCATGCAGAACGGCGAGGTCGATGCGGCCTACGGGCTTTCCTACGATACGCTCTCGACTTTCAAGGACAACAGCAAGTTTGCAGTGACGCAGGCGGCGACAACCCGCGTCTATATGCTCTATTTTAACCTGAACCACGAATACATGAACGACCCGAATTTCCGCAAGGCCGTCTGTATGGCCATAGACAAGAAGTCCTATGCCGAAACGCTGATCAGCGGCGCGGGTACGCCGACAAAGGCAGCCTTCCCGTCCATGCTTTCCTATGGCGACAGCGCAAAGATGACGGATGTTCCGGACTACGACATTGAGGGCGCGAAAAAGCTTCTTACCGACAATGGTTATGTCTTAGAAAATAATCAGCTCATGAAGGATGGCAAGCAGGTCACCCTGAAGCTTGTCACCTACGGCCGCACCGGGCTTCCACAATCGGCGCAGGCGTTGCAGTCCGCGCTCCAGAGCCTCGGTATGAAGGTCGATTACCAGCAGTACGACACGGTCGAGGACGTTTTGACCGCCGACCAGTACGATATTTGTGCCTATGCGCAAGTTACAACACCGACCGGCGACCCGGCAGCCTTTCTGAGCTACACGATGGGCGCAGGCAAGGGCGGAAACTACGGCCATTACAATAATGCCGAGGTCAACAAGCTCCTGTCTGAACTTGCCACTGAATTTGACCCCGCAAAGCGCGCGGAGGACGCCGTCAATATCCAGCAGATTGCAACGAAGGACAGCTCCTTTAGCTACATGTTCCATCTGAATATGTTTATGGCCACAAAAGCCGGTGTCACAGGTATCAAGCAGAGTCCTGTAGACTATTATCAACTCACCGTAGATACTGCAAAGCCCGCGGTCNNTCCTTGCGTATTCGGACGTATTTGGAGGGAAACGACATGGATGGCACTGCGCTTTTGGATATTTGCGGTCTGACCGCCGGCTACCCGGACGGGACAAGTGTGCTGCGGGACGTTTCTCTCCAAATCCGCCCGAAGGAAATTCTCTGCGTCATCGGCGAATCCGGATGTGGTAAATCCACTCTCTTGAATGCGATTCTGCGGCTTCCCGGTAGGGTCGTCATTGACGAGGGCAAAATTCTGTACAGGGGAAAAGACCTGTGCGCGATGGATAAAAAGCAGCTCCGTGCCGTGCGGGGAACAGGGATCGGCGTCGTATATCAGGAGCCGGGCGCATCGCTCGACCCCATCCGG
>DEMY01000013.1:0-235 GCA_002359425.1 Clostridiales bacterium UBA2658 | reverse complement strand
GCTGCTGGCGGACGAGCCGACGAGCGCGCTGGACGTGACCGTGCAGGCGCAGATCGTTTCGGAGCTTATCCGTTTGCGAGATCATTTCGGCACGGCGCTGTTGCTGGTCACGCACAACATGGGGGTTGTTGCCAAAGCTGCCGATACGGTCGCGGTCATGTATTGCGGCAAGGTTGTCGAATACGGTACGCGCGAGGAAGTCTTGCAAACGCCCGCGCACCCTTACACCCGCGCG
>DEMY01000083.1:23339-24637 GCA_002359425.1 Clostridiales bacterium UBA2658 | reverse complement strand
CCATGAGCATGACGGCGTCCGCGTCCGCGACGCTCTCTTTGACCACCTTCGTCATATAGTTGTCGAGCTTCGTTTTCGGCTTGTGGAAGCCTGGCGTGTCCATTAAAATGAGCTGCGTGTCGCCCCGGTTCACAATGGCAAAAATACGGTTTCGCGTCGTCTGGNNCGTCGATTTGCCGACGTTCGGGCGGCCGACGATGGCGATCATCGCGCACTTTGTCTTTTCATTTGTGTTCATGTCTGTCTCTCTTTCCGCCCCGCACAAAGAAAATGAGGGGGATTAGCGTCAAAATAAGAAATATGGAAACGGCCTTGTTTCCCATGAAGAAAGCACCCATGACCTCGAAGCTCGTCCGGTTCAAAAACAGGAGACAGCCGACGGCCGCAGAGGCGATGGCCGCACACAAAACGGCCCCCGCCGCAACGTCCTTCGCGATGCGGATGCCACGCGCCTTTTCGGGGTGGACCGTGTCGCAGAGCCGCTCAATGGAGGTGTTGACACACTCAAGCGCCGTAACGGTCCCGATGCACAGCAGCGCCGCCACCCACTCGGTCGCGCGCAGATGGAGAATGAGGCCCGCGACAATCACATAATAAGTAAAAACGAGGTGTACGCGCATGTGCGCTTCGGTCTTGATCGTGTATCCGATGCCTCGAAAGGCGCAGAGAAAGCTGTTCATTCCTCGCGCACCCCCTCGAGTCGAGCCATGACGTCCTTTTCGCGCGCGCGCATTTGGCGCTTTTGCGCGCCCTCATCCATATGGTCGTAGCCCAAAAGGTGCAGGACACTGTGGACCGTCAAATACTGTATCTCCCGTTTTTTCCCGTGGCCGAACTCCTCGCCCTGCGCACGGGCGTGCTCGATGGAAAGGGCCATATCGCCCAGAAGGATGCGGCCTGTTTTCGGGTTTCGCTCCGCAGCGGCGGCATCGAACGCGCCGGGGACAAAGTTGTTTGCCGGAAAAGACAGCACGTCGGTCGCGCGGTCAACCTCGCGGAATTGCTTATTGAGCGCGTGGATGCCCTCGTCGTCCGTCAGCAGCACGCTCACCTCGCAAGGCTCCGCGATGCCCTCAAGCTCCAGTGCCGCGCGTACCGCGCGGCTGATGTAGATGCGCGCGTTCAAACAGCCAAGGCCATTTTTCTCGCGCGTGAATAAAATTTTGTGTCTAAACATGATTTTTCCTCTGTAAAATGAAGTCTTACGCCTTTTGCCGGTATGTCCGCTGCGCCGGTTTCGGCGCTGTGGGCTTTTTCGGGGCGGAGGCGGCAACCTTATCGTCATGCGCGGCGTAGGC
>DEMY01000083.1:0-23284 GCA_002359425.1 Clostridiales bacterium UBA2658 | reverse complement strand
CAGCCGATGCGCGTTAAAAACATCTTCATCTGCTCCTTGGAGGTGTTCTGTGCCTCGTCCAAAATGATGAAGCTGTCGTCCAGCGTGCGCCCGCGCATATAGGCCAGGGGCGCTACCTCGATATTGCCGCGTTCAAGGTATTTATTGTAAGTCTCCGTGCCGAGCATTTCAAAAAGCGCATCATAGAGCGGGCGCAGATAAGGGTCAACCTTGCTTTGCAGATCGCCGGGCAGAAAGCCGAGACTCTCCCCCGCTTCGACCGCCGGGCGCGTGAGGATAATGCGGTTGACCTCTTTATTCCGGAAGGACGCCACGGCCGCCGCCACCGCGAGAAAGGTTTTGCCCGTTCCGGCGGGGCCGATGCCGAGGGTGATGGTGTTGTTTTTAATCGCGTCAACGTATTCCTTCTGGCCGACCGTTTTGGCCTTTACAGGCTTGCCCTTGCTCGTGATGCAGATAACGTCGCCCGCGATCTTGTCGATCTGGCGCTCGCCGCCCTCTTTGACAAGCTTTATAATGTAGCGGACATTCTGCTCGTCGATATTCTCTCCGCGCGCGGCGAGGGACAAAAGGCCCGCAATGGTCTTTTCAGCCAGCATGACGCTTTCTTCTTCGCCCGTGATGTGAAGCTCGGACTCACGGTCGGTGACTTTGACGCCAAGCTCGTCTTCAACGATGTGGATATTGCGGTCAAAGGAGCCAAAGACGCTGATGATCTGCTCCATACGGTCGACCGGCATAATTCTCTCTATCATTCGGTTTTGTTTTCCTCCTTGGGCGTTTGTGCGCGCTGGGCTGTCGCGACCTCTTCGTCCGTCATTGGCACTTCCTTTGCGATGTTCTGCCTGCACTGCGCGCGCAGGGTCGCAACCTCGTAGCCGTTCACAACGGCAAAGGTGGTTTCGCAGCTTTCGATTTTTCCAGTTTTGCCAACGCGGCGGGAAAGCTCCGCTTCAAGCGCCTTTTGCAGTCTCGCCTTTGCGGCATCCTCCGGCGCTTGCGTCTCCGTTAGGACATAGCGCTGCTCGGTTTCCGTAACGATGGAAACGGGCAGCTCGAAAAGGCCCTCGATACCCAGTTTATGCACTTTAATGATAGTATCACAGTTTGCATCAAAAATTCTACTGCCCGCGTAAAAATTTATCCGTTTCTCGCCAAAAAGCAGAGCGAAACGGGTCCGTTCATGCCCGGCGGGCGTTTTTTTCTGTAGGGTCAGCGGCATTTCCGCCGTCAGCTCCTCAAAGGTCTCCGCGATCACGCCGCCCTCGGCGTGCACAACGCGCGTACCGCCGTTTATATCGGGCACAATTCCATCCACGAGCGTTTCGCCCGTGAGCGCAGCCTGTCCCTTTTGAAATTTTGCACAGCCACACAAAACCTGCATCTCTTCGATGTAGCCCGGCATGGTCGCAACGAGCTTCACGGCCTTTTTTTCGTCAACGGGCATTGCCTCCTTCGTCCCCTCGCGCACGACGACATGGGCACACGAGCCACTGACGCTGACGCTCAACCACTTGAGCTTTGGAATTTTGACAAGGACCTCGCTGCGGATGTTGTCGCTCGTAAAGTTTGGCCAAAAGCTTCCAATCGTAACACCGCTTTCCTCGAGCGCGTTCAATATCTCTGTAGCCGGCACCGTCTCATTTCCGGTGATCTCGATGCGCCAGACGTAAAACGACGACCACAGGAGAAGCGCGAAAAGCACCGCCGGCAAAACGAGCAGCACGCGGCGGCGCTTGAGCTTTTGAAAGTCCTCCGGCAGGCCGCGTTTTCGGATGGTCTCCATCTCGCAGCAGCAGCGGGAGGAGAGCGCGGCGACCCTTTCCGCATTTTTTCTGCCGACGCGGAAGGTCACCGTACACTCGTCTACGGGAACGGTGTCCCAGAATTCGATTTTTTCCTCGGCAAGCTTTGTCAAAAGCTTTGCCGGCTCCGCTCCGACCGCGCGTATGGAAGCGCAGCCAAATATAAGATCCATGATTCTTTCCACAGCGCGTCTCCCTTCAGCACAGTTCCACAGAGGCGACGAGGCCGCTGAGATAGATCTCCGTCTGCGTCATGCCGTCGAGCGAGAGGTCCTCGCCGCGGATGCGAAGCGTGTAGTTTTTGCCGCGCACCTCGACCGTATCGCGGGAATAGCTTTTGAGTCCGCCGTGGTTTTCTATGAGCACCTCGCCCGCCCCCGAAAGCGTGAGCCGCGGCACCCCCGGCATGACCTCCGGCGGCAACCCGAAGCGCGCCGCGCCCAGCCGCTTTTCCTCATCGCGCATATCTCTCGCCCCCTTATGGGAAAATGTATGCGCTTCGCCCCCGTTTTCATGCCCGTTCCCCGCGCCGCTTACCTCTAACGCCTTCAATTTTCACTTTTCACGCGCCGCACTACCATCGTTATCCTGCAAAATCCGCATCCCTTGCGAATAGACTTGTACCGTTCGGAGGCGATGCGTTTGAAAAAAAGGCTCACATTTATTCTACCCGTTTTGTTGACGCTTGCAGTCTTTTTTGCGATGCTTCTGCGTCCGCAGGCGGCGGCGGACGGGGCGCGTGCGGGGCTTTCACTCTGCGCAAAAACGCTCATTCCGGCGCTTTTCCCGTTCATGGCGATGTCAAACCTTTTGCTTCGTCTCGGTGCGCCGCAACGGCTCGGTGAAAAGCTCTCCCCAATCACGNNGCGGGGCGGGCAGCGCGGCGTTTATTCTCGGCATCACTGGCGGCTATCCGCTCGGCGCGAACACCGTTTCGGAGCTTTACCGCGGCGGCGCGCTGCAAAAGGACGAGGCTGAAAGACTCCTCGCCTTCTGTGACAACTCCGGCCCCGCGTTCATTGTCTCCGCCGTCGGCACGGCGGCGTTCGGAAACGGGCGGGCGGGCTTTTTTCTCTATTTTGTCCACATTCTCGCAGCCGCACTTACCGGCGTTTTTCTGCGAAAAAGCGGAAGTGAAACGATGACCGAAACCTTCGCCGCTCCTCTGCCCTTTTCAGCTGCGTTCACCGAAAGCGTGCGCGCCGCGACGGGGGTAATGGTGACAGTATGCGGTTTTGCGGTGTTTTTTAACGTTCTAGTGGGGCTACTTGACGCGGATGGCTGGCTTTTTTTGCTGGCCGGTGGGATATCGGCACATTTTGGAACGGAACTGCATTTCTCCCGTGCGCTGCTCGCGGGCTTTCTGGAGCTTGGCACCGGCGCGGGCGCGCTGCAAGGACTCGCGCCGACCTTGCAAGNNCTCGGCTGGGGCGGGCTTTCGGTCCACGCACAGGCCGCCGCCGTCATCCGGCAAGGCGGGCTTTCCCCCGCACAACACAGCTTGGGTAAGCTCGCACACGGTCTTTTGTCCGCGTGGCTCGCAATGGCGCTGTACCCGCTGTTTTTCTGACAGGCAAGGTGGGTTTTAGAACGCGGGATCCCGAGGACGTCGTTTCCCGTGAGGCGGAACGGTGAAAAATGTCATTCTGCACAAAGCAAAAAACTCCCCGGCATTCATCGTCCGCCGTTTTTCACGAGGGACGCGAGCCGAAGGGAGATTTTTCGCTGTGCGCAGAATGACAGGGGCGTTCCTTTTATAAATTTACCGATTCTTTTCCGTCCACTCCGCAACGTTAACGCCGCCATTATAAGTATCGAACGCAGCGCCCAGAATGCCCTGCACGTCGGTGAGGCCCTGCACCATATTGTTGTAAAGCGTGTCGTTGATGACGCCGAGATTGTTGCCGTTTTTATAGCTTTCAATGGCGTCATGCAGATTCCAGAGTCGGTACCGCCAGTCAGCCGACGCGCCCACGTCCGAGAGATCTACCATGTACATCGGCGCATACGAAACAGTTTTGAGCGCCGTTTTTCCGGTGTCTAGATCCTTTTCAACGTCGAGATTTAAAACCGCCGTGAGGTTTGTGTAGCGGTCATTCTGGCAGGAGGCGAAGTTGCCAAGACAGTAGGCCAAAAGACCGGTCTTTTCATTTCCGCCAGCATCCTTCACAAGGCGCAGTTCCATCGGCTCCGGAACGTGCGGATGCCCGCCAATCACGGCGTCCGCTCCCTGCTGGAAAAGAAAGTCTGCCAGCGCCTTCTGCTGGTCGTTCGGCTCCGTGTGATACTCGTTGCCCCAGTGCATGAGAACAATCGTGTAATCGGGCTTTTGCGCCTTCGCAGCCTCCATGTCCTTTTTCAGCAGATCGTAATCCACGTCCGCAAGATTCGTGAGGTAGTCGCGGCAGAAGATGTTCGCGACATAGGGATAGCCCGTCACGGGCATACCGTTCGTGCCGTAAGTAAAACTCAGAAACGCAATCTTGACGCCGTTAATTTCTTTCATCAGAATGCCGTTGTTTTTGTCATGCTCCTCCTGCGAGCGGTAGGTACCGACATGGTCAAGGCCGTTCGTGTCCAGAACGTCCAGCGTCCGGACTAACCCGTCCCGGCTGCTGTCCATGCAGTGGTTGTTCGCGGTATTGATCATGTCAAAGCCAGCCGTTTTCAGGCCGCTCACGAGCGCCGCCGGGGATTTAAACATTGGGTAACCCGAATATTCGGTCGTGTCCGGAAAGGTCGTTTCGACTGTGCACCACGCATAATCCGCATCCGCCACGAAGGACTTCACACCTGTGAAGATGGGGCCGTAGTCATAGACGCCGTCCTTGTTTTAAGCCTCCGCGTTGAGACCCATATGGCAGACGAGGTCCCCGCATACGGCGAGGGATACCTTTTCCGTCGCGGCCGGCGTGGCAGTCGGGGAAGGCGTCGCGGAAACGACCGGCGAGGGGGACGCCTGCGCGTCCTGCTTTGCTTTTTCCTGTTTCGCCTGTCCGTAATTCTGATAAAGGAAGTAGCCCAGCACGGCGATCAACACGACCAGTACAACGCTCAGAAGGCTCTTTGTGATCTCTTTCATAACACTGCCCTTTCGCTTACTTTCGATAACCAAATTGCACTTCTAATTATTTTATCAGAATTTCGAGAAAAAAGGAAGTGTTATATATTGAATGTCATGGTAAAATGGAGTTCAATAAATATAATTATACGCCACGGAGGTTTACATGGACGAGCTAAAGAAAAACCAGGTGTACACGGCGGAAATCACAGGCTATTCGAGCACCGGCGCAGGCGTCTGCCGCATCGGGGGCAGAGCGGTTTTCGTCCCGCTCGCGCTGGCGGGCGAAACCTGGGACGTTCAAATTTTGAAGGTCTCAGCCTCCGCCGTTTACGGAAAAGGGGTCGAGCTGAAAAAAGCTTCCCCCGCCCGCACAGTCCCGGACTGCCCCGTTTTCGGCAAATGCGGCGGCTGCGACCTTTTGCATATGGACTACGGCGAAGAACTGCGCTTTAAGCTGAACCGCGTGAACGACGCCATCCGGCACATCGGCGGCCTTGCTTTCACCGTTTCCGAAATTCTCGGCGCGGACGCGGGCTGTCAGTACCGCTACCNNCATCTACGCCGTCGGCAAAAACGGCGGTGGACGTGCGGTCACGGGTTTTTACCGCGAGCGGAGCCACGACATTGTGCCCGCGCCGGACTGCCTCATTCAGACGGATACCTCCGTTGCCTGCGCCGCCGCTCTGCGGAAATTTATGGATGACAATCATATCGAGCCTTACGACGAAAAGACCGGCAAGGGCAGCATCCGCCACATTTTCACGCGCTGTAGCCTGCATTTTGAGCAGTCGGTCGCCGTCATTGTCACGGCGCGCGGCCTGCATGAGCACACGCAGGCGCTGGTCGATTGTCTGCGCGAAGCGTGCCCAAAGCTCACAGGGATCGTTCTATGCGTCAATAAGGACCCCGGAAATGTCGTTCTCGCGGGAGAATTTCACACGCTCTGGGGCGACGCGTGCATTGAGGACACGCTCTGCGGCCTCCATTTCCGCGTTTCCCCGGCCAGCTTTTATCAGGTAAATCCGCGTCAGGCCGAAAAGCTCTATGACCGCGCGGTAGACTATGCCTGCCCGGACGGCGGCACGGCGCTTGACCTCTACTGCGGCACCGGCACCATCTCGCTCTGCCTTGCAAAGCGTGCAAAGCAGGTCTTCGGCGCGGAGATCGTCCCGGACGCCGTCGAGAATGCGCGCGCCAACGCCGAGCGAAACGGCATCCAAAACGCCGAATTTCTTCTCGGCGACGCGTTTGAAGCCGCAAAAAAGCTCGCGGACCGGGGCATAAAGCCGGATGCGGTCGTCGTAGACCCACCGCGTAAGGGCCTGTCCCCGGACGTCATCGAGCAGATCGCCGCAATGTCCCCCGCGCGAGTCGTCTACGTCTCCTGCGACCCCGGAACCCTCGCCCGCGACCTCGCCCTCTTCGCCGACAAAGGCTATAAGCTCCAGAAAGCCACGGCAGTGGACATGTTCCCAAGGTGCGCACACGTTGAGATGGTAACGCTGCTTTTACGGGAGGCATAAAGCGATGACTTTTGAAACAGAGCGGCTCATCCTCCGCCCCTGGTCGGTCGAGGACGCCGAAAATCTTTATTTATACGCAAAGGACCCGCGCGTCGGGCCGGCCGCCGGATGGCCGGTGCACACGAGCGTTCAAAACAGCCGAGAGATCATCGAGGCCGTGCTGGCCGTGCCGGAAACCTACGCCGTCTGCCTGAAAGCGAACGGGCGCGCAATCGGCAGCATCGGCCTTCTCTTTGGCGAAAAGAGCAATGTCGCGGCGCTCGGGCCGGACGAGGCGGAGCTTGGCTTTTGGATTGGCGTTCCGTTTTGGGGGCAGGGTCTCATCCCGGAGGCCGTGCGCCGTTTGATGCAATACGCCTTTGAAGACCTCCGCCTGCAAAGGCTCTGGTGCGGCTATTACGACGGCAACGAAAAGTCACGCCGCACGCAGGAAAAGTGTGGCTTCCAATACCAGTACAGTGTTCCGGAAAAGTCCTGTCCGCTTCTGAACGAGACGCGGACAGAGCATGTAAATTGCATCACAAGGGAGCAGTGGTACAAAATTACATAATCTAACATATGCAGCTATTGACATAAAATTTGATTAATTTATTGTGCAATGTTGCAGCTCTAAGCCCTAAAATTCACCTCCGCAACCGCCGGTTGCGGAATTGACGGGACGGCTTTCTGGTGCGCAACCGTGAATTTTGGTATGTTTGCCTCGAAAGGGATCCCCCGGCGTAAGGGCGCAGGCGGGGTCCCGGAAAGGAAGATGAAAAATGATATTAGCAGACAAAATCATTGACCTCCGAAAGAAAAACGGTTGGTCGCAGGAGGAGCTGGCGGAAAAACTCGGCGTTTCGCGACAGGCTGTCTCCAAGTGGGAGGGCGCGCAGTCGGTGCCTGATCTTGAAAAGATATTGCAGATGAGCCGCATCTTCGGCGTCACGACCGACTACCTTGTAAAGGACGAGCTTGGCGAGCCGGAATACACGGCGGAAGACGAGCCGAAGGGCCAGCCCTCGCGCAAGGTCTCGCTTGCGGAGGCGCAGGACTTTCTTGCCATCAAGGCGCAGACCGCGCGGCCGACTGCGTGGGCGACTTTTCTGTGCATCCTCTCTCCTATCTGCCTCATGATCCTTACGACGGCAGCTGAGGCCGGAAAAATCGGCATTTCGGAAGACGCAGCCGGCACCATTGGCCTTTGCACACTGTTTGTCCTCATCGCGGCGGCAACCGCAATCTACATCTCCTGCGGTGCGAAGACAAAGCGCTTTGAATTTCTCGAAAAAGAAGTCATCGAAACGGAGTACGGCGTCACCGGTATGGTCAAACAGAAGCGGGAGCAATATCAGCAGACCTATTCGCGTTACAACATCATTGGAACCGTTCTCTGTATTCTCTCAGTCGTGCCTCTTTTTATCGGAACATCCATTTCGGACGACGATTTCACGTCTGTTTTGATGGTTTCGCTGCTGCTTTTGCTCATTGCCATCGGCGTTGTCTTTTTCATCGTTGCGGGTACCAATGAGTCCGCCATGGAAACACTTTTGCAGGAGGGTGACTACTCAGTGTGGAAAAAAACGGACAAACAGCAAAGNNGGCAGCTTATCTGGCCTACAGCTTCCTCACAAGCGACTGGGCCAGAAGCTGGATTATCTGGCCCGTCGCCGGCGTCCTCCATGCCGCCATCGTGGCAATCTGTAGAGCGGTTTGGGATAAGAAAGCGGATTAACATTCGATTTCACAGGAGGTATCCATTTGGAAATACGCTTTTTGTCTCAGAACGACTTTGACGGCGTAAATCGCATCGTCCGGCAGGTGCATAATCTGCACGTCAAGAACCGGCCCGATGTCTACCGAGACGCCGACCCGTTTTCGAAAACAGAATTTGACCGCCTGCTCGCGGGAGAGAATGCCTTTGCGCTCGTCGCAGAGGATGCCGGGCAGGTCGCCGGCTTTTACGAAATGACGATGAAGGCCCCGCCGGACAATCCCCTTTTGCAGCCGCGCATTGTGGCACACATCGAAGATATTTGCGTCAATGAAGCATACAGAAAAAAAGGCGTCGGCAGGCTCCTTTTCGACGCGGCAAATCAAGAGGCTCGGCAGCGCGGCGCTGTGTCCTTAGAGCTTGGCGTCTGGGCCTTCAATGAAACCGCGCGGCATTTTTACGAGGATATGGGCATGACCGAGCGCAGTCGGGTCATGGAACTGAAGCTTTAATAAAAAGCGTTTTCATGAAACCAAAGACCTGCTAATTTCCTGCTATCGGGCGCATGAAGCTTACATAGCTTGCGGCTCACAACGGGAGACGATCCGACTGAACTGCTAATGGCATAAGAAAAAGGCGCTGTCCGAAACCGTGGGGCAAGGACAGCACCGGTTTTTATATTTTACAGGCAACGGGGTTCGTAATCCGAAATGTGGAGCAGGCTCAGCGACCCCGGTGCGCTTTCGCTCAGTCCTTGATTTTCGCGCAGTCGGCGAGGCCACCCTGAAGCATAGTGAGGCCGTGGTCAAGCGCAGGTAGAACGGCTTCGAGATTTTCTTTGGCGGCTTTGGGGCTGCCGGGGAGATTTATTATGAGGCTGCCCTTACGAATACCGGCCTGCGCGCGGGAGAGCATGGCGCGAGGGGTAATTCTCATTGACGCGGCGCGCATGGCCTCCGGAATGCCGGGGCAGAGCTTTTCGCACACGGCGACTGTCGCTTCCGGCGTGATGTCGCGCGGCGCAAAGCCGGTACCGCCCGTGGTCGCGATAAGGCTCACGGTGCCGCTGTCGGCAAGCCTCATTAGGACAGCTTCAATTTCATCCTTTTCGTCGGGCACGAGCACGGTTTTGGCCACCTCGTAGCCCGCGTTTTTCAGCGTTTCCGCTACCAGCGGGCCGCCCTCATCCGGGCGCTCGCCACGGGAACAGCGGTCGCTCACGGTCACAACTGCCGCTTTGAACATAGGGGTTCCTCCTCAGCTTTTCAAAAGCAAAATATTCTCCGGCGCAATGGTAACGCAGACGGTATTGCCGAGGTTCGGCGGGAGCTGCTCGATCTCCATTCGCAGGTTCGGCGCGCCATATTCCGCATTTACGGGGCGCAGGATAACGATAGTCGAAAAAACATTGTCCATCGTGCGCACGACGGCGCATTTGAGGGCGTTCGGGTCCGTCACTGCACAGAAAGATAGATGGTGCGCGCGCAACCCGATCGCCGCCGTGCCAGCCGTTTCGCGTCCGCAGGCCANNAGGCCAGAGAAGTGTTCCAGCTTGGAATTATGACGTTCTCGCCGTCCGGCACGACAGGGACGACATTTTTGCAGCCGGAGAGCTTCGCCGCCGAGACGCTTTCGGGGCCGGCAAAAAGTGTGCGCGGTGTAACGACATTTTGAGACTTGCCATTGTCCACAACACAGATCTTCGCGCAGTTGCGGAAGACCTCGTCCCGGTCGTGCGTTACCCAGACGACGCTGCCGCCGAAGGCGTCGAGCATGTCGCGCAGCTCCTGCTCAAGCTGGGCTTTCAGGTAGCTGTCCAGCGCAGCAAAGGGCTCGTCCAAAAGCACTGCCCTCGGCTGGGCCGCAAGAATTCTCGCAAGCGCGGACCGCTGCTGCTGGCCGCCGGAGAGCTGAAAGGGGCGCTGTTCCGCGACATCCGTTAGTTGAAAGCGGCGCAAAAGCTCGTCCGTCGTCTGTACGCGTTTTCGTTTGTCCGCCACACTGACGCCGACATTTTGACGGACTGTCATGTTCGGAAACAGTGCGTACTGCTGGAACAGATAGCCGACCTTCCGTTCACGCGACGTGAGGTTAATCTTCTTTTTGCTGTCAAAGAGCGTCCGCCCATCAAGAACGATCTGACCCTCGTCCGGCGTCATGATGCCAGCGATGCAGCGCAGCGTTACGCTCTTGCCGGAGCCGGAAGCGCCCAAAAGCGCGAGCGTCTCGTTTTCCACCGCAAATTTCACATCAAGATGAAAGTTGCCAAGCCTTTTCCGAATATCCGCCTTCAGCATCACGCCGCCTCCTTCTGCCGCTTTTCAAGCAGGTTTATGGACAGCAGCACAACTGCCGAGATGAGAATGTTCACGAACACCCACGTCATCGCGCCCTCGTCGTCGCCGGTGCGCCAGAGCTGGTAGACCGTCGTCGAAATGGTCGCCGTGCGGCCCGNNATCGAAGTCGCGCCGTACTCGCCGAGCGCGCGGGCAAAGGCCAGCACTGCCCCAGCAAGGATTCCCTGTTTGCAGTACGGCATACGGACGTGCCAGAAAATAAAGCGGTTTGAAAGGCCGAGCGTGCGCCCCGCGTCGGAGAGCGTTTCGTCGAAGCTCTCAAACGCGCCGCGCGCGGTTCGATACATGAGCGGAAACGCGACGACGATAGTTGCAAAGATGGCCGACCACCAAGTCATCACGAGTTTTGTGCCGAAGGTCTCCAAAAACCAGCGTCCAACCGGGTGGTTCGGCCCCAAAAGGCGGAGCAAAAGGTAGGGTGAGCGCGGAAAGGGCGGCTGGTCCATCGCCGCCGTGACCGATTCTGCAAGCACAAGGCCGAGCGCGTTTTTGAGCTGCATGGAAACAGGCGCAAGCGGGCTGATTTCGGAAAGCAAAAGACTCTGCGCCTCCTCAACTGAAACGCGGCTTAGAAAGCTCATAGCTCAGTCCCCCTTTCCAAAGGGACATACAGGATAATGGCACTCCTTGCAGCCCAGGCACAGTCCGCCGTCTCCCATTCTAGAGATGTCCGAACGAGAAATTTTCACATTCGCCGCGATGCGGGGCAAAAGCAGGTCAAATATGGTCGCCTTCGCGTACATGACGCAGCCGGGAAGGCCGAGAACCGGCGTTCCGTCGTCGTAATACCCGATGAGGAGCATGGCCCCGGGCAGCACCGGCGCGCCGTAACGCACGATGTTTGCGCCGCTGTCCCGGATGGCGTCGGGGGTGCGGTCGTCCGGGTCAACGCTCATTCCGCCCGTGCAGATGATAATGTCCGCGCTGCAAGCTCTGGCTTCTTTGATGGCAGCGACCTCCTTTTCCTGCTCATCTTCGACAAGCACGTGGAAAATAGTCTCGATGCCGAATTTCAAAAGCTTTTTCTCAACAACCGGGGTGAACTGGTCCTGAACAAGCCCCTTTGCGACCTCGCTGCCAGTCGTGACGATGGCGGCGGTCTTTTTGACGAAAGGAACGAGCTGCAAAAGCGGCTTTGCACCCGCGGCATCCTCCGCCTTTTTCATCTTATCCTCCGAAATGACAAGGGGGATAACGCGCATACCCGCAAGATTGTCACCCTTTTGAACGGCGGTGTTCCCGTGGCGCGTCGCGGCCATAACCTCGTCCTGATCGTTGACGGCGCAAAGGCGCCCGGCGTCCACCCGAAACAGCCCGTCGCAGTCCGCATTCAGCTCGATTTTACCCTCTTTCGGCTCCGTGTGGGTCATGTGGTCGTTTTCGCAGAGCTTTAGAAGGCGCACCGCACCCTCGTCCTCGTGGAGCATACCGGGCACCATCTCCCAGACATAAAGGTGCTCCTTGCCCATTGAGAGCAGCACTGGAATATCATCGGCGGTGACAATATGTCCCTTGCGAAAGCGGGCATCCTTGGTGACGCCCGGAATGATCTGCGTCAGGTCGTGGCACAGAACGTGACCGACGGCGTTTTGTGTTTCGATAAGCTTCATGGTTTTGCCCTTCCGTCACACAGTGACCGGTATTCTTCGGGGGTATTGATATTTTCGAGAAGGATCTCTGCAAACACGCCTGTGAGTGGAATATACTTAGTACGCAGCTCCAAAAGAGCATTTCGGAGCTTTCGGTCTCCGCCGTCGAGATGCCGTTTCAGAACCGCCGCGCAGCTCTTCCTGTATACAGCACAGACCGGATGCATTCTTTCTCCCGTTAACGGAACGACCGCGTCCCAGTCAGAAAGCTTGGAAACGAGAAAGTCCCCCAGCTCCCCTGAAAACAGCGGCAGGTCGCAGCTCACGGCCAGGAGCGCTTCCGACTTGCAGACGGATAAAGCGGCATAGAGTCCCGCCATCGGGCCGCCATTCGGGACCGTGTCCCAAACAGGCGTGAAGCCCGACGGGGTGCGCTGCATTTCGCCCGCAACTGAGAGAAGCCTTTCATCAAAGCCGGAGAGCTCCCCCGCTATTTTTTCCAAAAAGCGCTGCCCAACGTATGTAAGCGCGGCTTTATTTTGTCCCATGCGGCGGCTTTGTCCGCCGGCGAGGATGACTGCTCCAACGGTCATAGGCCCTCCAATAAAAAATGGCGCGGTTTCCGAAAAAAGAAACCACGCCACGGCAGTGCCTGACCTCCGCAAAGCGCAGGCCCAGGCGTTTCTTTTTTCACAATGGAAGGTCGTGGTGTTTCCGCCCCGGCCCCGGAGACTTGAGGTCTCGGCGCAGCGCCTTGGCTTTCGCTTTAGGCGCTTTTGCTCAAGAAACCAATATAAATTTTCTGTGATCGACAGGCGTGCAATGCAATCTGGAGCAACCCACATAGGGGTCTTTGCCGTCTCCTCTGCTTATTCCTTCGGGTAGGTCGCGGCGATGTTTCCGGCGTCGAGCTTTGGGCCGTTCCCATACATTGCTGGATCGAGACTGAGCGTGACTTTGAGAAGCGTCATTGCGCTCCGCCCCTTTCTTGAGGTTTCACGCCTGTACTTTTTCGACCCTGCACGGAATTCTCCGGTGCATGGGCGTACACATTTCATCGCAGTCGGCGGAGGAAACAAGTTCGTTTACATTCACGCCGTACTGTTTGCCCTGATAGATCAGACCTCGGCCCTGCCGGATATAGACAAAGCCCTCTGCTGTGTGCGTGTCGATTTGGACTTTAATATCGGCGCTAGAAGCCTTTGTGACGATGCGAACTGTTTCTCCGTCCGCAATGTGCAGGCGCTCTGCGTCGGCGGCGTTCATGAACATGCTGTCCGCATCCCGGCCCTTGTTCCAGGACGGGTCTCGCAGGACGGTGTTAATAACCGTTTCGTGGTGCAGGCCTGCATGGAGAAACATCGGAAAATCGGGGTCAGGAGCAAGAGCCTTCCTCTCGTTTTCGATGGTCGCGTTTTGCAGAGGCTCGTCGAGTTCCTCAATGCGGAGATTGAGCTTTTTGTCCTCCGTTTTGATCATACGGAAATTGTCGCACTGGAAGCGGGCCAAAATCATGCCCTCCGGGTGCTTTTTGACATCCTCAAACACCTTTTCAGTAAATTCGGGGTCGTCCCCGTCCGGGTAGCCCATCGCAGTCGCACCGACCTTGAACGCCTTGCCCGCACCCATAATGATGGCGACGATGAGCGCCTGATTGTAGGAACCGAGCACCGGGCCAAGGGTGTCCGCCACGATGACGGGCAGCATTTTGACCTGCTCCATATTCTCCTGCATCCACATCATAAGCTCCATGCAATAGGCCGTGACGCCGTCCTTTCCGACTTCATGCAGGGACTGCGGCGTTTCCGGCACAAAGCCCATTTTGCGCATGAGCATGAGCATGATCTCCGAGCCCTCTTTGCATTCATCACTGAAAGGCGGCAAAACCGGCTGACGCATCTGGAAATAGAGGTCTGGGAACGAGTAGTTAAAGCAGACCGTATCATAGGTCTCCATGTAGCTCTTGCAGGGCAAAACGTAATCGCACGCGCGCGCTGTTTCTTTGTAGGCGACGTCGATGCAGACCGAGAGTTCAAGCGTTTCAAACGCCCTTTCAAATGCCTTTGTGTCCGGGTAGGAGCGCAGGGGGTTGCATGCGCTCACGATGCAGGCGCGGATGCGGTCGTCGTTTTCGCCCGTGATCTCGTCCGGGAACAGGGCCACCGGCATGACGCCGCAGATCGGGAACATATTGTTTTTCGCGGTGCGCTTTATTTTCGGATTGCGCTCGTCCGTGTTGCTGCCCATGGGGAAAAGGCTCGCAGGGACCTGCTGGCCGCCCTCGACGCACATGCGCCCCGTGATGCAGCGGAGGATATACAGCATAAAGCTGTTTATGGTGGAGTTGCGGTNCATATAGATACCGAGATCCTGATGAATGCAGGATTTCGTCTGGGCAATAAGCCGGGTCGCTTCGACCACCGTGTCGTAGTCAAGGCCGCAGCCTTCCGTCACGGCGCGCTTCGCGTCGAAACCCTCAAAAAGTTTCTGCGTCTCATCCCAGCCGCCGACGTGTTCAGAAATAAATTCCTTGTCGTCCCAGCCGTTGTCGAGAATGATGCGAATCATTGCCTTCATGAGCATTGTGTCCGAACCGGGACGGAGCTATAAGTGGATATCCGCATGCTCCGCCGTTTCGGAAACACGTGGGTCGATAACGATGAAGTGCTTGTTTGGGTCGTTGTGCAGGCTTAGAATGAGGGTCCTGGCCTGCGGCTCCTGATTGCTCATCCAGCCGTTCCAGCCCCATGCAACCAACGTGTCGCAATGGTGCGTATCGGGCTGTGAAGCGATGCCCTGTTTGCCGACGATGCGACCGTCCACCCAGTAAACATTTGAAAACTCCTGTGTAAGCGAGGAATAGTAGTTTCTGGAACTGAGCGCGTTATTGAGCTTTAAGCCCATCGCGACCTCCATCTGACCGCCGACGGAGCCGCCGCCCATATAGCTGATGGCCTCGCCGCCGTGTTTTTCCTTGATTTGAAGAAGCTTTTCAAAAATCTCGTCGATGGCCTGCTCCCACGAAATGCGCTCGTGGTGGTCACCGACCTTTTTTAGCGGGTACGCAAGTCTGTCCGCGTGGTGCTCATATCTTGCGAGGCTCAGACCCTTCCGGCAGCAATAGCCCTGACTGCGGGGGTTCGATTTGTCCCCGCGGACGTTGATGATGCGGTTGTCCTCGATCTCTGTTTCTAGACCGCAGTTCTGGGCGCAGAGGATGCAGCTTGTGTGTTTCCATTCTCCCATTTTACAAACTCCTTTTTAGGCGCAGACGCCCCTTGTTTGTGATCCGTTTCTTTTTTCGAGAATGGAAGGTCGCGGCGTTTCCGCCCCGGCCCTGGAGGGCAGGCCCTCGGCGCAGCACCATGGCAGAGCTTTAGGCGCTTTTGCTCAAGAAACATTCGATATTCGCTTTTCTCTCGCCGCGGGCCTTTTTCGTCAGCGCGCGGCAGTTCTGGTTAACCAGCAATTTCAGGGTAGCACACCTCAGTCAGAATGTCAATAGATATCTGAATTTACCGTGTTTTTCAACAGAACGGTTGACTTCCTTTTCATAAAGGCACATAATTGTTCCTATGTTCTGGTTAATCAAATCCATGGAGGAATATTATGCCTTTTGAGAAAATAGAAATCCCACGCCCAAAGGAGGTCCTCATCCGCGAAATTGAGGAGCGCATCATAAAAGGCAAGCTTTCGGTCGGCGAAAAACTGCCGACCGAGCGTGAGCTGGAGGCGCAGACAGGCGTAAGCAAGTCCGTCGTCCACTTTGCGCTCATTGAGCTGGAGCGACGCGGCTTTCTAACAATTGTGCCCCGGCAGGGCGCCTATGTGGCGGACTTTTCAAAGACCGGCACCGTCGAAACGCTGAACGAAATTTTGCGCTACAACGGAGGCAAGCTCTCCGTCAAAATGTCCATCGAGATCGTCGAACTACGAAACGCCATCGAGGGCGGCGCGCTCATCCGGCTCGCTTCCAACCACACGGACGAAGATATTGCCTGCCTGCGCGCGGCGCTGGATGAGATGAAGGACGAGAAGGTTCGGGACTATGAAATCTCCGATATCGCGGAAATGGAAAGCCGCTTTCACGCGCTCATCTGTGATCTAAGCGGAAACGAGATGTTCTCGCTCGTCATGAATTCATTCTCAACCATCAGCGGCGTTTTGTGGCAGTACTGCGCCATGTTCTGGGGTATCGACGGCTTTTTGGCGCACGACGAGGCGCTCATCAATATGATCGCGCGCGGCGAGGGCCATGAAGCGCAGAAATATATTGAGGACATTTTCGCGGCATTTCTGGCGGAGTATACAAAGCTGCTTTAACAAAGGAACCGCCTTTCCTCTCATTTTCTTNNACCTATAGATGCAGGGGCGAATAGGGGTAGGGCGGCTACATAAGGCCGCCCTGTTTTTTTGTCCTGTATTCATTTGCGTCACACGCGCAATCCAGTTGCTATTCGAGCAGGATTTATGTTATAATGTATCTCTATAAATTTATTGTTTTAAAGGATCAAAACAGCCATGACAGAAGCGGAACTTGAAAGCTATACAGACTATATTATTTCGACCGTGCAGTCTCTTCTCGCGATCGACAGTCCGACGGGGTACACGGACGACGCGGCGGATTTTGTCGCGCGCGAATTTACATCCCTCGGCTATGCGCCGGAGAGAACGACGAAGGGCGGCGTTCTCGTGTGCCTGGGCGGCAAAGATAAATCGAACGGCATTTTACTCGAGTCACATGCCGACACGCTTGGCGGCATGGTTTCGGAGATCAAGGAAAACGGCCGTCTGCGCGTGAGTCCGCTCGGCGGCTTGGAGCCAAACAATGCGGAGGCTGAAAATGTCCGCGTCATCACAAAGTTCAACGGTATCTATGAAGGCACCTTCCAGCTCGACAATGCATCCGTGCATGTAAACGGCGAGTACCATGAGAAAAAGCGCGCATTCGACGGCATGGAAGTCGTTTTGGACGAGGACATCAAGAAAAAAGAGGACGCGGTCGCGCTCGGCATTTCCGCTGGCGACATTGTCTGCTTTGAGCCGCGCACAAGGGTTACAAAATCCGGCTACATCAAAAGCCGTTTTTTGGACGACAAGCTCAGCGTCGCCATTTTGCTCGGTTACGCAAAGTATTTAAAGGAACAAAAAATCGTCCCGGAGCGCGCGCTCTGGGTACATGTCACGGTGTACGAGGAGGTCGGCCACGGCGGCTGCGCCCCGGTTCCGGCGGGCGTGACAGAGGCGATTTCAGTGGACATGGGCTGCGTTGGAAAAGAGGTTACCTGCACCGAACGGCAGGTCTCCATCTGCGCGAAGGACAGCTGCGGGCCTTACGCATATGCTGTTGTAAAGGGTCTCGTTGAAGCAGCGAAGCGCGCGGGAGCAGACTACGCGGTGGACGTCTATCCGCACTACGGCTCCGACGTGGAAGCGACGCTTTCCGCCGGGGCAGACGTGCGCCACGGGCTTATCGGCGCGGGGGTTTACGCCTCGCACGGCTACGAGCGTAGCCATCGCGACGGCGCGAAAAACACGCTGAAGCTGCTGACCGCCTATCTGGNNCGGAAAGGACCGTCTATGCGGCTGCTGTTTAAACAACGCTTTTTCTCGTGGCTCGACAGCTACGACATTTATGACGAGGGCGGAAACACGGCGTTCACCGTGAAAGGCCGTCTCTCCTTCGGACACTGCCTTGACATCTACGACCGAACGGGTGCAAGAATCGGCGCCGTACAGGAGGAGCTTTTGCACTTTCTTCCCCATTTCCGCATGTACGCGGGCGAGCAGTACGTCGGCGAGATGTACCAGAAGCTCACGTTTTTCAAGCCCTCGTTCCGTCTTGACTGCAACGGCTGGCGGGTCGACGGCGACATCTTCGAGTGGGATTACGACGTAACGGACGCAAGCGGCCGTCACATCGCTCACCTCTCCAAGGAGCTTTTCCACTTCACGGACACCTACGTCATGGATATTCCGGACCCGCAGAACGCGCTGACGGTGCTGATGATCGCGCTCGTCATCGACGCGGCAAAGTGTTCGGACGGTAACCGCTGATGGAAAAAAGCTGTCCGTTTCAAAAGCAGGGCTGCGGTGGCTGTTCGTTTTTAGGCATGCCCTATGCCGAGCAGCTTCTGAAAAAGCAGGCCCGCATCGATGCGCTGCTCGCATCCTTCTGCGTGCCGGAGGAGATCGTCGGAATGGACGAGCCGTACCATTACCGCAACAAGGCCGTTCTGAGCTTTTCCCCAGCGCCGAAGGGCCGCTTTGTTTCCGGCATTTTTGCTGCGGGAAGTCACCAGATCATCCCGGTAGCGGATTGTCTCCTGCAGGATAAACAACTGAACGAAGTGCTCGCGGCAGCGGCAGACGCAGCGGCGAAATGCCATATTCCAGTCCACGACGAGGACCGCGGCACGGGGCTTTTGCGCCACATGGTCGCGCGGCGCGGCGCAAAGACCGGCGAGATTTCACTCGCGGTCGTGACAGCGTCGCCTGTTTTTCCCGGCAGCAGAGACTTTACGAACGCGGTCACGAAAGCCTGTCCCGACATCGTAACCGTCGTACAAAACGTAAATTCCCGCCGCACGAGCGCGGTCATGGGCGACACGGAAAAAGTGCTTTTCGGCAAGGGCTTTTTGACGGATGAGCTGTGCGGCAATCGCTTCTGCATCTCGACCCGTGCATTTTATCAGGTGAACCCCGTCCAAACCGAAAAGCTCTATGCCCTCGCTCTGGAATATGCCGGACTGACCGGCAACGAAACGGTTTTGGACGCTTACTGCGGCATCGGCACAATCGCGCTGACGGCGGCGAAAAAAGCGAAAGCCGTCGCTGGTGTCGAGCTGAATGCGGAGGCCGTCAAAAACGCGCGGTACAACGCAAAACTGAACAAGATTAAAAACGTGGTTTTCACCTGCGGCGACGCGGGCGACGTTTTGGAAACGGCGGCGGACGCCGGCGAGCGCTTTGACACCGTCTTTCTCGACCCGCCGCGCGAGGGCGCAAGCGAAAAATTCCTAAAAAGCCTCATAAAATCCGCCCCTGTGCGCATTGTTTATGTCTCCTGCGGACCGGAAACGCTCGCGCGCGACCTCGCTTTTCTGGCAAAGCGCGGCTACCGGGTGGGACGCGCAAGGCCGGTGGATATGTTCCCGCACACGGAGCATGTTGAGTGCGTGGTGCTCTTAGAAAGGCCACATGGAGGAAATTCATGAAACTCGAAACCAAACGTTTAGAACTTTTACCTTTATCGCCACGGCACTTAAAACTATGGGTGGAGAATACTGTAGCACTGGAACAGGAGCTGTTCTCTGTTTATATGGCAGAACCGATGGAAGGCTTCTTTCTTGATATAGTGAGAGGTCAGCTAATCATTACGGAAAGCGATCCTGAAAATTACCTGTGGCATAGTTTTTGGCTCTTAATCAGAAAAGAAGACCGGGTCATTGTAGGTTCAGCTGATTTAAAAGATATTCCCAATGACAACGGCGATGTTGAGATTGGATATGGACTGGGTAAATTATTTGAACACAAAGGCTATATGACGGAAGCTGTAAAGTCAATGTGTGATTGGGCATTAACGCAAACGGGAGTTACTGCTGTTATTGCAGAAACCGATTTAGATGGCTTTGCTTCGCAAAGAATTTTGGAACGATGTGGATTTAAGAAATATGCGCAGGAAGAAACTCTGTGGTGGAGAATGCCGGGACAAAATAGAATCTAACGAAGATCGTTCAGGACGGAAGATAAGACGGTCTGAATATTGTCTGGCTTTGGGGCAGAAAACAGTGATTATCGGCACAACAGCGTTATCCGCGGCAGATACGCCGTAACCAAACAAGGGGGAGCCACTAAGTTGCTAAACATTTTATATGCAGAGGTAAACTTTGTAGGGGCTACAGTTTTGCTTCTTATGTTGGCAAACAGGAAGAAAAGCTGCTGCGTTAAAAACCTGCCTGTTGACCAGCAAATATTTAATGGCGTTGTTTTTTTAAATCTGCTTATTTTCATATTTGACACCGGAATGTGGCTGGCGGATGGAACTTCGTTTCCTGGTCTTAAAGCGGTCAATTATATAGTGACGACACTGTATTATCTGTTCAATCCGTTGATTTGCTTTCTGTGGCTGCTGTATACCGATTTTAAAATCCATGAGAGCCGTTCCGGCCTGTTAAAGCGGACCCGATTCTACGCCATCCCGGTCGCCGTATCTACAATAATGACTCTGGCAAGTCCATTTACGGGTTGGTTTTTTGTAATCAACGAAGAAAACCGCTATATGCGGGGGCCGTTGTTCATGGTCATGGCAATCATATCAATTTCCTATTTGGTACTCGCGTGCGGAATGTCTTTGAAAGATATTGCAAAAAACGGCTGGGAGGCAAACAAGAGTGTAAACTTTCCTTTGCTGGTTTTCCCCGCAGCGGTAATCGTGGCGGTAAAGATCCAGATTCGATTTTTCGGAGTCTCCATAATATGGGTCAGCGCCATGCTGGCGTGCACAAGTATCTATATCAATATACAGAACACAGAAATTTCAACCGATTACCTGACCGGGTTGTACAACCGCCGGCGCCTCGATCAACATCTTCAGCGAAGAATTCGGGAGAGGCACACGGATCATCTATTGTTTGCCATCATTCTTGATCTGGATGAATTCAAGAAAATCAACGACATTTACGGGCATTTTGAAGGGGACTGCGCGCTGGTCAGAACGGCGGAGCTTCTTCGTCGATCCTGTAAAAAAGGCGAAGATTTTATTGCCAGACTGGGCGGCGACGAATTTATCATCGTGGGGGAACGGTCCGACATGGAGGAGATTGATCTGCTTATAAAAAATATTGAGTCGAACATCTCCATTTATAATAAAAACGTAGAATATGCACTGTCGTTAAGTATAGGATATTCTGTCTTCCGCGAAGCGGATACGGTAGATTCTTTTTTGGCAGCCGCCGACAAGGAGATGTACCGCTGTAAACAAAATAGCAAGCTTTCCGAGCAACGCCCCATCTGACGTTATACAAAGATTGAAACGGGGAAGCATTTTCAGAAAAAGTTTTGCCCCCGTGGGGGCCAGCACTGGGCGGCATCTTTTTTAATTTAACCGCTTAAGACACATTGAAACCGCAACAGATAGCAAGGAGCTGAATGATGGAAACAAAGAGCATCTGTCCATGCAAACGAACAAAGTGCGAACGGCACGGCGACTGTGCCGCCTGTCGGGCGCATCATTCTGCTAAGCGAAAGGATCCGCCCGCCTGCGAGCAAGTTGCGAAAGTAAAAAAGCATACGGACGGGCGGAGCGGCACCGCTTGATCGCGGCTTTTGGATACCAGCATCCATACGTTCATGCCTTGACCTGAGCCTCGTGAAAAACCGCTGCGGAGACAGGCAGAGTTCCTACTCCGCTATTCTGGCCCGGCATAGCGGACGGGTACGTCTCTGCCCTCGCCCCCGCTATCGAGGACGGACAAATGTGAAGGGATTACAGCGGCCGCTTACGCCGAGGATGTCGAATACAGTCGAAAGGCGGGAGCGGACGCACACGTACCAAAGCCGTTTCCCTCGCAAAACGCCACATGCTTTTTGGGCTGCGTACAAGGGAAATTACTCCAACTTTCTTTTAAGTTCATTTAAGGTTCAGTCAGGACAATATGAAAATTGGGGTTCGCTCTATCGAGCGGGCCACTCCGGGATGACAGGAGAATTTGTTCCATGAAGTTTTTCAGCAAGAAAAGCATTCAGACGCCGCCGAAGCAGGCGGGCAGTCTCGATTTCACAGAAGAGAATACACAGGCGCTGGAGACAATTGTCCCCGAGACTGCGGATGAAGCCGTTCCGCAGCCGAAGGGAAACGTCTTTCAGCGCCTGTTTCCCAAAAAAGGACCGGACGGGCAGAAGAAAAAGCTGTCCAAAAAGGCGAAGATCATCCTCGTCTGCGTCGTCCTCGTTGCGGCGGTCGTGGCCCTGAAGCTTCTGCCCATCGGCAAAAAGGCAGATGCTGCAAGCGTCACCTACACCGCCGCGACCGTGCAAAAACGCGATGTCACCGTGACGCTCACCGGCACCGCGACGCTCGCGGCGGCAAACGCTTACGACGTCAGCTCTCTCGTAACAGGCGAAGTGAAGAGTGCGAACTTTGAAAAAGGCGACACCGTACAGGAGGGCGACGTCCTCTACCAGATCGACACCTCGGATGCCGAAACGGGCATCGAAAGCGCCGCGCTCAATGTCCAAAAAAGCGAGCTTTCCTATGAAAACGCGCAAAAGGCGCTCGCAAATCTGACCGTCTCCTCCCCCGCCTCCGGCACCATCACGGAGCTGAACGTCAAGGTCGGCGATAACGTTCAGAGCGGCGGCAAGATCGGCGTTGTGCGAAACAGCGGCACAATGTCCCTCAAGGTCCCCTTCAATTCAGCAGACGCGGCCTCCATCCGCGTCGGTCAGTCGGCGACCGTCACGCTCGACAGCACCTTTGAAACGCTCTCAGGCACAGTCACAAAGGTCGCCGCGACCGAGCAGGTCTTAACGGGCAACATGCTTGTGCGCTATGTCACGATTGACGTAACGAACCCCGGCGGCATCACGGATACGACGACCGGCTCCGCACAAATTGGCGACGTCGGCTGCAACAGCAGCGCGACTTTTGCCTACAAAAGCAGCGAGACCATCTCGGCCAAAGCGTCCGGAACAGTGACGTCCCTCTCCGCCGAGGATGGCGACCGCGTTTCGAGCGGCCAGACCGTTCTGACGCTCAGCAGCAGCGACGCCGAGCAGAACGTCACAAACGCGAAGCTCTCGCTCGAGGAGGCGCGCAACAACCTCAAAGACAAGCAAAAAGCGCTTGAAAACTACACCATTAAGTCTCCGATCTCCGGCACCGTCATTGAAAAGACAGTCAAGGCGGGCGACAAGCTCACCTCCGGCGGCAGCAGCTCGACAACGACGCTGTGCAAAATCTACGACCTGTCCTATCTCACAATGGACATGAGCGTAGACGAGCTTNNCGTAAACAAGGTCAAAGTGGGCCAGAAGGTCACCATCACAGCGGACGCCGCGGAGGGCAAGACCTATGAAGGCGAGGTCACAAGCGTGAGCATCAGCGGCACAACCTCGAACGGCGTCACTGCCTACCCCGTCACCATCAAGCTAACAGAAACGGAAGGCCTTTTGCCCGGCATGAACGTAAACGCGAAAATCGTCGTGGAGTCCGTTTCAAATGTTCTCACGGTTCCGGTCGATGCGGTCGTA
>DEMY01000082.1:41080-41514 GCA_002359425.1 Clostridiales bacterium UBA2658 | reverse complement strand
GCTGCTGCTGGCCGCCGGAAAACTCGTGTGGAAAGCGGTTGGCGTGTTCCGTGTTAAGGCCGACGCTTGAGAGAAGGCTTTTTATAATCTCCTCGCGCTGCGCCTTGTTTTTGGCAAGCTTGTGGATGTCAATGGCTTCGCCGATGATTTCGCCTACGGTCATGCGCGGGTCGAGCGAAGCCGACGGGTCCTGAAAAATGATCTGCATTTTGCGGCGGTAAGGCAGCATATCGACCGCGCACTTTTTGGACTTGTGCAGAATAGGCGCGCCGTTTGCGTCCAAAATAGGTTTTCCCTCGTGGTCGCGATCGGGGACCATAAAGCCGCCGGAGTCGTAGATCGGCCGGCCATCGTAGACGATGCGGCCGGAGCTTGGCTCGTGGAGACGGAGGATGGTGCGGCCCAGGGTGGTCTTGCCGCAGCCGGACTCGCCG
>DEMY01000082.1:28407-41011 GCA_002359425.1 Clostridiales bacterium UBA2658 | reverse complement strand
GGCACTGCGATGGTTCTCGCCTACATCCACATACGGCGGCATTTTCTTAAGGCACACCTGCATGCAGCTCTCACAGCGCGGCGCGAAGGGGCAGCCTTCCGGCGGGTTTAACATATCCACAGGGGTGCCCTCAATGGGAATCAGGCGCTCATAGGAGTCTGCGTCCATACGGGGCATGGAGCGAAGCAGTCCGAGCGTATAGGGGTGGGCGGGCTTATAGAAGATGTCGTCCACAGGGCCTTGCTCGACGATGCGTCCGGCATACATGACGGAAACCTTGTCGCAGATCTCAGCGACGACGCCAAGGTTGTGCGTGATGAAGATGATGCCCATGCCGGTCTTTTGCTGAACGGACTTCATAAGCTCAATAATCTGCGCCTGAATGGTGACGTCCAGTGCGGTCGTCGGCTCGTCCGCTATGAGGAGCTTCGGCGAGCAAATCAGGCCCATCGCAATCATGACGCGCTGGCGCATACCGCCTGAAAACTCGTGCGGATACTGATTCATACGCTTTTCGACATTGTTGATACCCACGAATGCAAGCATTTCCATGGCGCGCTTTTTTGCATCCTCAGCAGAAATGTCACTGTTATGTGCGCGGAGCGCTTCCGTGAGCTGATTGCCGATGGTGTAAACGGGGTTTAAGCAGGTCATCGGGTTCTGAAAGATCATCGCGACCTTATTTCCCCGGAAATTTGTCATCTGGGTCTTGTCATAGGCGAGAACATCTTCCCCTTCAAAGGTGATCGAGCCGCCGGTGACCTTGCCGGGCGACTGGAGAAGGCCCATGATGGAGTAGGCCTCGACGCTTTTGCCGGAGCCGGACTCACCGACGATGCCCATGACCTCACCTTCTTTGAGGTCGTAGGAGATGCCTCCAACGGCCTTGACCTCGCCCGCAGGCGTGAAGAAGGAGACCTTCAGGTCCTTGACTTCAAGGAGCTTCTTTTCATTATTCAAAATGCGTTCCTCCTTCATTTCTTGAGACGCGGGTCAAGCGCGTCGCGCAGTCCGTCGCCAAAGAGGTTGAAGGACAAAATCATAATGCTTAAAATGAGTGCCGGGATGACAAGGCGGTAAGGAAAGGTCTGAATGCCGCTCAACGCATCCGAGCACATGGAGCCAAGACTCGTCATCGGAGCCGAAACGCCGACGCCGAGGTAGCTGAGGAAAGACTCGAGGAAGATGGCCGACGGAATCTGCAAACAGGTCGTGACGACAATCTGGCCGACGCAGTTTGGAAGCAGATGGTGCTTGATGATGCGGCCGGAACCAGCACCGAGGGCCTTCGCAGCGGTAACAAACTCCTGCTCCTTGAGCTGGAGAATCTGTCCGCGGATGATACGGGCCATCGTGACCCAGTACAAAAGGCCGAATGCGATGAACATCGAAATGAGGTTCGGGCCCATAACGCCAACGAGGTTGTGCCAAAAGCCGGTTCCGCTGTCCTTGAACGCAACGAGCGCGGGCTGGAGTGTAACAGAGAGAAGCAGGACAACGAGAATTTCAGGAATGGAGTAGATAAGCTCGACGATACGCATCATGATGGTATCGGTAAGTCCGCCGAAAAAGCCAGAAATGGAGCCGTATAGCGCGCCGATAATGAGGACCAGCAGCGCCGCGAAGATGCCAACGAGCATCGAAACGCGGGTGCCGACCATGATACGAACGAGGATGTCGCGGCCGTTTTTATCGGTGCCAAAAACATGCGGAAAGACCTTTTCGCCCTTTTCAATACGCTGAAGTTCGCCCAGTGAGTAGCCAAACGCTTTTTTGTGGATATTATGTTCCTTAATAAAGGTATCGATATCGCCCTTGGAGATATTCATCTGCGCCGTGATTTTTGCTTTTTCAATGGGGCTAAGATCGGAGCCCTTCTCCTTTTCGGCGGCGTCGAGCGCGGCCTGTAGGCGGGATTCGTCATCGCCGTTGTTGAATTCGTCGATGAGCCTCTGATCGGCGAGCGAATAGTGCCACGGGTAGAGGTTTTCGGCACCCTTATTGAATTGCGCGTAGCCGTAGGGCACGAGTGTGGGCCCTACAAAGGCGAAGAGAATCAGGAAAATGATAATGCCGAGAGCGACCATCGCAACCCTGTTCTTCTTGAGCCGCCGCCATGCATCTTTCCAATAGGAGGTGCTGGGGCGATCTTGAATAAATGCTGCCTTCTGTTCTTCCGTCGCGGGTGCAAAGTCCTCCGGTGTGAGATCGAGAAGGTTTTCAATGTCCGGCTGCATGGAGCCAAACTTTACGCGTTTAACACTGTTTTTTTTCATCGTCAATTACCTCCCGCAAGCTCAATGCGCGGATCGACCACATGTTAGAGAACGTCGACGACGAAATTCATAAGGATAATGAACGCCGCAAGGAAGATGGTCGTCCCCATGATGACCGGATAGTCGCGGGCAAGAATACTCTGCACGAAATAACGACCGAGTCCGGGAATAGAGAAAACCTTTTCGATGACGAAGCCGCCGCAGAATACAAATGCAATTTCCGGCCCTAAAAAGGTGATAACCGGGATGAGTGCATTTCGCAGCGCGTGCTTGAAGATAATGCGGTTCGTTTTGAGACCCTTGGCGCGGGCCGTCTTTATGTAGTCCTGACCGAGTGCGTCAAGCATGGAGCTTCTTGCCTGCCGCGCCGTGTAGCACATCGGGTAAAGACCGAGCGCGAAACACGGCAGCACATACGCCTTCGCGCCGAGAGAGGCTTTAAAGATTGTCGGGAAGATGCGCGTTGCCTCGTTTTCCCCGGCAAACTGCGCCAGAAGAAGAGAGGCGATAACAAAGCTCGGGATAGAAACGCCTATTGTACAGATGATGCGCAGGAGACTGTCCACCCACGTGCCTCGCTTGTAGGCCGCGATACAGCCCAGCGGAACTCCGATGATGGTAGCCCAGAGTAGCGCGAAGAAGCCAACCTTTGCAGAAACAGGGAACATTTCCTTGATGATATCGACAACGGGACGATTCTTCTGCATTTTGAAGGAGACGCCCATATCGCCTTGGCAGATGTTCTTGAGGTAGATGCCGAGCTGAACGTAAACCGGTTTGTCAAGGCCGTATTTTTCGTTCAGAGACTGGATGGTTGCCGCTGAGAGCGCCTTTTCGCTTTGCCACGGCCCGCCGGGGATGGCGTTCATAAGTAGGAACGTCAGGCTGGCGATGACGAGTAATGTCAGCACCGCCCACCCCAGCCTTTTGAGGGTGTATTTTGCCATGTTTTCACTTCCTGCTTTCTGTGTCATGAATTTTTCGACCAGAGACTTTTCAGTTCTTGTCGAAAAATAGGGAACATTCTTTAAGATATTATATCAATTTTGCAGTCGAGTCAAGGACTTCCGGCAAATTTGACGCTGGTAAAGTGAAGAATTTGCTCAAATAATGCCATAATCTGATAATTATCGAACGAATTGCTGCATTAAATCGATAACACGTGAAATTAATGAAGGAAACGATGCATTTTATGCCTGAATTTCTTTCATTTTTAAAGTTTTGCTTCATTTCACTTATACGGCCCTTCGCTGCCCGTTTAAATGCCATATTTTATGAAAAGACATATCACACTGATGCCCTGAATAAGCTTTGACAGGCGCATGAAGAAACGGACTTGCCCGTACAGGCAAGTATGCAAATACAACACGGGAGGCAGCTATGGAAAACGACACAACTGAAAACAGAATCCTGCTCTGCGGAAGTATTGATGGAACGATAAGCTTTTCACATCTGAGCCGTGGAAAGCGGTTTTACACCTTTCCCCTGCGCGTGGCGCGCTTGTCAGGGACGGAGGATATTTTGAATGTCATTTGCCCTGAGGAGCTTTTGCATTCGCTTGAGCCGGACGGCAGTCCGATGCTGCGCATAGAAGGCGAACTCCGCACTTATAATAATAAGAGCGGAGTGGGAAACAGGCTTATTATTTTTGTCTATGCAACGTCTGCCGCGCTTTGCGCAGACGAGCCGGAAAACGACATTTCGATCACAGGCACCGTCTGCAAGGAGCCGTGTATCCGCGTCACGCCAATGGGGCGCGAAATATGCGACCTGCTGGTTGCCGTGAACCGGCCCTATGGGCACTCAGACTACCTCCCCTGCATTGCATGGGGCCAGAACGCGCGGACTGCCTCGACCTTCCATGTCGGTGACAAGATTGTGCTCGAAGGGCGCNNCGTACAATCGCGCAGCTACATAAAGACTGTTGACGGAGAGCCGGAGCGGCGGACGGCCTATGAGGTCTCGGCTTCGCGCATTGAAAGCTTAGAGAAAGATTAGAAATTCAGCGTCGCGAAATAGTCATCTGGCGTTTCAGCGCGGCGAATGAGCTTTGTGGAGCCGTCCTCACGGAGAAGGACCTCCGCACTGCGGAGCTTGCCGTTGTAGTTGTAGCCCATTGAGTGGCCGTGCGCGCCGGTGTCGTGGATGACAATAAAATCGTCGATGTCGATGCGCGGAAGCCACCGGTCAATCGCGAACTTATCGTTATTCTCGCAGAGGCCGCCGACAATGTCGTAAAGATGGTCCTCCGGCGCGTTCTCCTTGCCCATGACCGTGATGTGGTGGTAGGCGCCGTACATGGCGGGACGCATGAGGTTGCATGCGCAGGCGTCGAGACCGATGTAGTCCTTGTGGATGTGCTTCTGGTGGATGGCGGTTGTCACCAGGCAGCCGTAGGGTCCGAGCATATAGCGGCCCATCTCGGTGTAGATGGCGACGTCACCCATACCGGCGGGGACTAAAATCTGGTCGTAGACCTTTTTCACGCGCTCGCCGATGGCTTCGATATCTGCCGCCTGCTGATCCTCGCGGTAAGGGATGCCGACGCCGCCGGAGAGATTGAGGAAGCTGATATGTACGTCCAGTTCGTTTTTTAGCTCCACCGCGAGCCGGAACAGGACGGCGGCGAGCGTCGGGTAATAGTCGTTCGTGACCGTGTTGCTGGCGAGGAAAGCGTGGATGCCGAACTCCTTCACACCCTTTTCCTTTAAAAGGCGGAACGCCTGAAACATCTGCGGCTTTGTCATGCCATATTTTGAGTCACCCGGGGTGTCCATGATGGTGTTTGAAATTTCAAAATTTCCACCGGGGTTGTAGCGGCAGGAGATTGTTTCGGGGATGTGGCCGATGGCCTTTTCCAGAAAGTCGATATGCGTTATGTCGTCGAGGTTTATGGTTGCGCCGAGCTTGCCGGCGAGCTGAAAGTCCTCCAGAGGCGTGTCGTTCGAGGAGAACATGATGTTATCGCCGGAAATGCCGCAGCGCTCGCAGAGCATCAACTCCGTGAGGGACGAACAATCCATGCCGCAGCCCTCTTCCTCTAAGATAGTCATGATGGCGGGATTGGGTGTGGCCTTCACCGCGAAATACTCGCGAAATCCCTTGTTCCAGGAAAAGGCCTTGTAAAGCTTTCGCGCGTTTTCGCGAATACCCTTTTCATCGTAGAGATGGTAGGGCGTGGGGTAGGTTTTTGAAAATTCCTTGAGCTGATCGAGCGTTACAAACGGCTTTTTCATGGGACTGCTCCTTCATAATAAGATTTAGTGCATTAATGTACTAGGATGCGTTATACTATTTATATCAAAACCCCGCGCGATTTGCAATCCGCAATAGGATACTAACATTTACCGATTTAAGGGCCGCTTTTGTTGCTTTTCACCCGAATAGAAAATGGAGAGCCTCTCCACTGCCCTGTATGAAAAGAGCCGCCCATTTGGGCGGCTCTTTAAAACTGTATTTGAATTTATTTTGCAACCTTTGTGCACTGATCAAAGAAGAAGAATCCAATCGGGGTGTAGTACATGCCCTGGATGGATGGATCGAGCATATACAGTTGCGTGTAGAAGTAGATAGGTGCAGCACCGCTCTCCTTCATCATAAGATCCTCAGCAGCGTGGAAGTCTTTCATACGGGCAGCCGCATCAGAGGCGCTCTTCGAGCTTTCCATGAGCTTGTCAAACTCTGCATTGCTGTATTTCGCGTCGTTATTGCCATCGCCGGTCTTAAACATATCAAGGAATGTGGATGGATCGTTGAAGTCGCCGAGCCAGCCGTCGCGGGCAGCCACGTAGTTGCCGTTTCTGCGGGTAGCGCTGAAGACGCCCCACTCTTGATTGTTCAGGGTGATGTCGACGCCGAGGACGGTCTTCCACTCGTTTTGAAGTGCTTCAGCGATGGCTTTGTGGCGGTCGTTGGTGTTGTAGAGGTACTCAACGGTCGGGAAGCCTTTGCCGTCCGGATAGCCAGCCTCAGCGAGAAGCTGCTTTGCTTTCTCGCAGTTTGCTTTATAATCGCTGTCCTTAACGGAGTAGTACTCGCCGCCGACAGTACGGAAGTCCTTACCGCTGGTGCCCTCTGCGTCGTATACGCCGGAGGGAACATAAGCATTTGCAGGAACTTCACCAGTCTTCGTGACCTTGTTAACGATATAGTTGCGGTCAATCGCTAGAGAGAATGCCTCGCGAACCTTGGGATTATCAAACGGGGCCTTCTGGTTGTTGANNGGTCTCAATTTCGTCGTTCGGAACTTCTTTAATAAACTGGAGCGTGTTGCTATTGAAAGCGCTGTAAATAGCATTGGCGTCGTCCATGAGCTGGAAAGTTATGGACTTCGGGCCGAGCTTGTCTTTACCGTAGTAGTTGTCATTTTTGACAGTCTTAATAGAGGAGTTGTGAACCCACTCGCTCATCTTGTACGGGCCGTTGGTGACATAAGTTTCGGGCTTAAAGGTCCACTGATCACCGTACTTTTCAATGATGTCTTTACGGACAGGGAAGGTTGAGGGGAATGCGCAGATTTCCTTGAAGTAAGGGCAGTCATAGGACAATGTGACAACAAAGGTCTTGTCGTCTGGTGCGGAGACGGCAAGCGTGGAAGCGTCGGCATAAGTCGTTTCGTCAATTTCGTTGCCGTCTTCGTCCTTGACCTTCTTGCCTGTGGGCGTACCTGTCGTGATCGCGTCGCTACCTTTTACCATGTTGAGAAATGAGCCGTAAGGAGAACCGGTCTTGTGATCAACAAGACGCTGCCAGCTGTAGACGAAATCGCTGGCCTTGACAGGCTCGCCGTCGCTCCACTTGATGCCGTCGCGAAGCTTGAAGGGATAAGGGACGTGGCCATCAGAGTTTACGACCTTATCCATCGTCTGTGCCTGGCCCATGTCGAGCTTGGCGTTGCCATTGCCGTCGCTTACATACTTCACAAGACCTTCGTCTAAGTGCAGCAGCATATTGCCGCCGTCAACGGTAGAGTTGAGTGCGGGGTCGATGGTCTCCGGCTCGGATGCAATGCAGACAGTAATGTCGATGTCCTTCTGACCGGTCGTAGCGGCGGACGTGCCTGCGGACGCTTCAGTCTTCTTGGTGCCGCAGCCGGCCATGACGCCGACGAGCATTACGACTGCAAGAACGAGCGCAATGTACTTTTTCGTGTTCCTCATTTTTGAACCTCCATTAATGATTTGTATCAATAACGCGTTAAAGCGTGATACACAAAGCCCTCAATTTTGTACATTTTAACACACTGTATCGTTCTTGTAAAGAAGAATGTTACGAGTTTATTAACACGATGAATTTTTGACGGCTGCAAATATGCATTTTAATAAATATATACAAAAGCAGTTGGTAATGTGCGGAACGCCCTTTGCACAAAGGGGGGAACGTATGTCGAAAGGAGTCCTTTCGCGGAACGCCCGGTTCCCGCGGTCCGAACGATGGAGGCAAAAAAGGAGGAAGGGCCGCGGAGCGGAGGCTCTGCGGTCCTTCCCCGAGGGGTAAAGAAGTTTCTCTGTCTGTATGGTAAACTGAGAGGCAGCATTCCTATTTTTCAACGTTGCCAAAAAGATCCATGCCGTCCCAGTCATCCTCGCTGATGAGCGGACTCGTATTGATCTTTTCTTTGAGCTCCTGCCGGTAATCAGGGTGCGCAATCTTCGTGATGGTGCGGATGCGGTCCTTGAGCGTCTTGNNCCCCTTCCGGCAGCCACGGAACGATGTTGGAGTGCCGGTCGCCGCCGTGGTCGATATAGGTGGAGCGGATGCAGATGAAGCTGCGGCCGTTTTTCGCGCGCGTCGCGCCGTAGACATAGGCGAAGGAGCCGCCTGTGCCGCTATAGACCTGCAGGCCCTGCGCCTCGGCGCAAATCTGGCCGATGAGGTCGCACATGAAAGCGGCGTTTATCGTGACAAGGTTTTCCTGCTGCATGATGACGAAGGGGTTCAGGCAGACATCCGTTCCGACGAGCCGCGCGCGCGAATCCTCGGAGCAAAACTTGAAGAAGTCAACTGAGGTAGCCCCTGGGCTGCACGCCGTGATCTTTGTGATAACGCCTTCCTTGCATAGCTGCGCCATTGTGTCGCAGGCAACCTCGGAGAAAATTTCAAATTTGCCGATGTCGCGCAGGTTTGCGAGTATTTCTTCGCCCAGTCCGCCGAATCCAATTTGCAGCTTGTCGCCGCTGTGGATGTACGGGAGGATGTAAGCGGCGATTTTTTTGTCGAGATCCTGCGGCTCCGCCGCAGGAATGGCGATCATCTCGGTCGGAGCCTGCACAAAATAATCGAATTCGCTGACATGGATGGAGGTCTCCTCCACAGGGCCGGCCATTGGGAACTGACCCTCCGGGTCAATAAACGCGATGCGCAGCTTGAATTCCGGGCGCTGGCAGATGGTCCTTACGACCGAAACGCCATAGCCACCGCAGTTGCACCAGCCGTTTTCATCCGGCGGACAAACGCCGATGGCAAGCTTGTCGCAGCCGTAGGCGAATGGCGCCTGATCGAGCTGGTCGTAGTTTGCGCCGGCATACTCCATAATGCCCATTTCGCCGGAGATGCGCTCAAGCGGCACGCAGAACATCGAGTTCATGCGGAAATGCTTTTTGGATTCGGGGTCGAACATCATATCGACCGGTTGATCCATACAGTTATACATTATGAAAATGTCGTGGTAGTCCTCCATATGCTTATAGAGGTAGTCAAGAAGACCGTAAGGCACCTGCGTACATTGCCCGAGCCACCAATGGTCGTGGTCTTTAAAACAGGTTTTTGCAATCGTTTCTGTATCGGTCTGATGTTCGTTATAATACTTTTTCCAGTCTATATTGAGATTTCTAACTGCCATAGTTGCGCTTCCTTTCTCTTTCATACCCCTTAAATCAACTTCCCGGTAAAAGCGGTGGGCAGAGCTTTTGAACGAAAACAGTACACGCGCTTTTTTGCTTTCGGTTAAATTGTACAATTTCAAAACGGAAGCGTCCAATAATTCATTAAATATAATATATATTTTTTGATTTTTATGATTTATAATATTAATTAAAACAGATTTATATTTTTGTGATTATAGTTATTTGCATAATTTAAGTGCCGAAAATAAAAGCTCAAATTGAAATATTGCACAATTCTTTGTTGCGTATCTCCCTTGCCGCAACATGTTCCATCTGGTCCATGAAAACAGGTCACAAAACGAAAGCATATTTTTTTACATATATATTTTGAAAAATATCGTGAGGTGTAATTATGGAACTTAGGGATCTCCGCTATTTCTGTGTGACGGCAGAGCTTGAGCACGTCACGAAAGCCGCCGACAAGCTCGGCGTGGCGCAGCCGTTTCTCACCAAAATTATCGGCCAGATAGAGGAGGAGCTTGGCACAAAGCTCTTTGATAAGGCCGGCAGATCAAGCTCAACAAATATGGCGAAGCGTTCTATGTGCAGGCTAAAAAGGTCCTCGCTTGCATGGATAACCTCTATAATGAAATGGACTTTATGCTTGACCGGCAGGGGCGGAGCATTACGCTGCTCTCAAACACGGAGGCGTATACGCCGGATCTCATTGTAAACTTTAACAAAAACAATTCAAACTACACGGTTTCCATCTTCTACAGTTCATATTCTGATATGATAAGCGCCCTCAAATCCGGCGAGGCGGACTTTGCCCTCACCTACCCGCCCATTAATCAGGGTACGTCGAGTGGCATCGTGACCGAGCTTGCATTTTACGATGTCGGCTGGATACTCCTTCCGCCCGGGCATCCGCTGATCCAAAAGCGCGTCATTCGCTTTGAGGACCTGATTGGTGAAAAGCTTGTCACCTGCCCGAAGGACTCGGCAATCCGATGGAAGGTCGAGCCGCTCTATGAAAAGGCGGGGATGGAGATGAACATCGTTTGCGAATCGAACGATCTCGACGTTGTGACGCGTGCGGTCGGCTGCGGTATGGGGTATGCCTTCATGCCGAGCCTCTACATGAACGACCGCCCGGAGCTGTATGACCATGCGGTGGAGGTTCTTGCCCCGCAGGAGGATCGGCAGGGCTATTTCGGCTTGAGCTACAGCGAAAACGTGCAGGATAATCGAAACGCCATGGATTTCCGTGATTTTGCCATGAAATATTTTCACCAGATGCAGGAAAAGGTCTTTTATACGCATACAAAAGACATCCCGAGGGCCTACGGTTTAGGTGAAGCGGAAGACTCCGACGTTTCCGCAAGATAAGAAAGAACCGGCTTCATCACGAAGCCGGTTCTTTTTATTAAGATGTATTTTATTCCAATTCAAACGCGCCAGTATAAAGCTGATAATACATCCCTTTTTCTTCAATCAATTTATCGTGGTTGCCGCGCTCGATGATGCGGCCGTGGTCCAAAACCATAATGACGTCCGCGTCCTTGACGGTCGAAAGGCGATGTGCGATGACAAAAACGGTGCGGTCCTTCATGAGTGCGTCCATGCCGCGCTGCACGATCTCCTCGGTGCGCGTGTCGATGGAAGAAGTCGCCTCATCCAAAACCATGACCGGCGGGTCGNNCACGGGCGATGGACAAAAGCTGTCGCTGACCCTGCGAGAGACTTGCGCCGTTTCCGCTGATGACCGTGTTGTAGCCCTGCGGCAGACGGGTGATGAAGTCGTCCGCCCCCGCGAGGGTCGCCGCTGCGATGCAGGCGGCGTCTGTGGCGTCGAGCTGCCCGTAGCGGATATTGTCCATGATGGTGCCGGTAAAGAGGTTCGTGTCCTGCAAAACCATGCCCAAAGAGCGGCGCAGGTCGGCCTTTTTGATTTTGTTGATATTAATGCCGTCGTACCGGATCTTGCCGTCGGCAATATCGTAGAAGCGGTTGAGAAGATTTGTGATGGTTGTCTTGCCCGCGCCTGTTGCCCCGACGAACGCGACCTTCTGGCCAGGCTCGGCAAAGAGCGTGATATCGTGCAAAACGGGCTTCTCCGGCTCGTAACCGAAATCGACATCCTGCAAGCGCACGTCGCCCTCAAGCTTCGTATAGGTGACGGAGCCGTCCTTGCTGTGCGGGTGCTTCCACGCCCATGTGTCCGTTTTCTGTGCGCACTCTGTCAGCTCGCCGTTTTTTTCCGTGACGTTTACAAGCGTTACATAGCCCTCGTCTGTTTCGGGCTGCTCGTCGATCAACTCGAAGATGCGCTCGGCCCCGGCAAGGCCCATGACAATCGCGTTCACCTGATTGGAGACCATATTGACGTTTCCTGCAAACTGCTTTGTCATATTAAGAAACGGCACAAGGATGCTGATGCTCAGCGGCAGGCCCGAAAGGCTTACGTTCGGAACGTTCAAAAGGAGCAGCAGTCCGCCGCACATCGCAATGATGACATAGAGAACGTTTCCGATGTTGTTGAGGATCGGCCCAAGGGTATTTGCGTATTTGTTTGCCTGCTCGCTCTCGTGGAACATTTCTTCGTTTATTTTGTCAAATTCGGCCTTTGTGGCTTCCTCGTGGCAGAAGACCTTAACGACCTTCTGACCGTTCATCGTTTCCTCCGCGAAGCCTTCGACACTGCCCAGAAGCTTTTGCTGGCGGATGAAGTAGCGCGCCGAACTGCCGCCGACCTTTTTTGTGATGATCAGCATGATGATAACGCCAACGAGCACAACGAGCGCAAGCCACAGGCAGTAGTACAGCATAATGATGTAAACCGTAGTGACCATCAATCCGGAAACGAGAAGCTGCGGAAAGCTCTGTGAGATCATCTGACGCAAGGTGTCGATGTCGTTTGTGTAATGGCTCATAATGTCGCCGTGCCCGTGCGTGTCGAAATACTTGACGGGCAGGTCCTGCATGCCGTTGAACATCTTTTCGCGGAACTGCTTCAAAGACCCCTGCGTGATGATCGCCATCATGCGGTTAAAAGTAAAACTTGCGGCAAGCGACAGGACATAGAAAATGCCCAGCAGAAAAACATAGTGTCCAATCTGGCCCGAAACGCCGGTCCAGTTTCCGCCGCGCCAGCTCGTTCCAACAATGGTGAGCGTCTTTTGCATGAAGATGGACGGAATAGAGCTTACGACTGCGCTGAAAACAATGCAGGCAATCACGACCGGCATCATGACGGGATAGAACTCGAAAAGTGTTTTGATGACGCGCTTTGCGACCCGCTTTTTGGGCTGCTTTCTTTTTTTATTGTTCATCAAAATCACCCGCCTTGTTCTGGGAAACGTAGATTTCCCGGTAGATATCGCAGTTTTCCATCAGCTCCGCGTGCGTTCCGACGTCGCGGATGCCGCCGCCCTCCATGACGACGATGCGGTCGGCGTCCATGACCGAGGCTACGCGCTGGGCAATGATGATTTTAGTCGTTTC
>DEMY01000082.1:17439-28398 GCA_002359425.1 Clostridiales bacterium UBA2658 | reverse complement strand
CGCTGCTTTTGCCCGCCGGAGACGTTCGCGCCGCCTTGCTCGATGTAGGTGTCGTAGCCATCCGGAAACTGCTCGACGAATTCGTCCGCCCGCGCGAGACGGCAGGCGGCTTTCAGCTCCTCATCCGTCGCGTCCGGGTTTCCCCAGCGGAGGTTTTCGGCAATTGTGCCGGAAAACAAAACGTTTTTTTGCAAAACCATCGCAACCGCGTTTCGGATAGTCTCCAGACTATAATCCCGTACGTCGTGTCCGCCGACGGAAACGCTGCCCTCCGTAACGTCGTAGAGCCGCGGTATAAGCTGCACCAGCGTCGATTTTGATGCGCCGGTACCGCCGACGATGCCAATGGTCTCGCCGGAGCGGATGTGCAAATCGATATTTGCTAAAGCCATGCGCTCAGCCTTTTCGGAGTATTTGAAGCTCACGCCGTCAAAGCTGACCGCGCCGTTTTCAACGGTCATAACGGGTTTTGTGGGGTCGGAGAGCGAGCTTCCCTCGTCCAGCACCTCGACAATGCGCTTTGCCGACTCCTCAGCCATCGTAATCATGACGAAGACCATTGAGAGCATCATAAGGCTTGAGAGAATCATGAAGCTGTAGGTGAGGAGCGAGGAAAACTGGCCGACGTCGAGATCGACCGCGCGGGTTGTGATGATCGTATAGGAACCGACATAAAGAACGAACACCATAACGGCGTACAGGCAAAACTGCATCATTGGGTTCGCGAGCGCCAAAATCTTCTCCGCCTGCGTGAAGTCCACGCAGACGTCCTCGGCGGCGGCGTCAAACTTTTGCTTTTCGTAGTCCTCGCGAACATAAGCCTTGACGACGCGCATACTCTTGACATTTTCCTGCACGGAGCTGTTGAGTGCGTCATATTTTTTGAACACGCGCCGGAATAGCGGCATAACCTTTTTTAATATAAGATATAGTCCAAAACCGAGAAATGGCACAACAAAAAGGAAGATAATGGCCATTTTTCCGCCCATGACGAAGGCCATAATGAACGCAAAAAGGAACATAAGCGGGCACCGCACCGCGATGCGGATAATCATCATATAGGCGTTTTGAACGTTCGTGATATCGGTCGTAAGTCTCGTTACGAGAGATGCGGCGGAGAACTTGTCGATGTTTTCAAACGAGAATGTTTGGATGTTGTCGAACATGTCCTTGCGGAGATTTTTGGCAAGGCCGCAGGATGCGGTCGCGCAGGTTTTACCCGCGAGTGTGCCAAACGTCAGCGAGGCAAACGCCATGATAATGAGAACAATGCTGTATCTTGAAATGACATCCAGAGAACAGCCGGCTTTGATCTCGTTGACGAGCTTTGCCGTGATGAACGGGATGACGCATTCCAGCATTACCTCTCCCGTCACGAGGATAGGCGTTTGGATCGACGGCTTTTTGTATTCCCGAAGGCTTTGCGCGAGCCTTTTGTACATAGATCACCCTTCTTTGAAAAATATGAAAACGGAAATGTTCTCCGCAGCGTAAAAGCGAAGTCAGGGACATTATATACCATTCAAAAAATAATGTAAACAATTGATGCGGAAAGTGTAGAACTGTGTTATAACTAAAAAGCTAATGATTAAAATGCTCAAAAAACGCCCTTGGCAGCAAAGACTATCGTTCGTACGGCGGCTTTCGCGCTTTTTTTCCTGCTGCTTTCGCTATGATCGATCAGGCACTCTTGAAAGGAGGCGGCCTTTATGCATGATCTGCCCGGATGGTTCTACTGCGACCTCTATTCCCTTTTTATCATGATTTTTGTTCTTGTAAACGTTTATAAGAATATTGAAGAGCGTGACCGACAGCAGCGCGCTTTCATGGGTATGCTCAAAACAACGATTCTGCTTCTCGCTTTGGATACCGTGACAAAGCTAGACGGGAGACCAGCCCCGGTGAACTATTTTGTCACCGCCGCGGATTGTCTGTCCATTGCCATCGGGCCGCTCGTCATGGTGTTCTGGATGCGCTATCTAGGCTGTGCATTGTTTCCCGGCGGAGAGGAAAAGGCGGACAAATGGGTGGCCACCGCGTTCTTTCTGTTTGCGGTGAACGCCGTTATTTCGGTTTTTTCCGTTCCATTTGGATGGGTGTTCTATTTTGACGAAAAATACGTCTATCACAGAGGCCCCGGTTTCCTCGTATCGGCGCTGTTCATGCTTTCAATGATCCTTTTGTCTGAGGCATTCGTTTTTGTCAACCGCTCGCGGATTGACAGGCGGCATATTTTTTCTATGAATTTCTTTCTTGTACCGCCAATCCTCTGTGGTGCCGTGCAGACGCTGCTCTACGGCTCCTCGCTTATTTTAAGCGGCTTTGCCTTTTCGGAGCTGATCGTTTTTGTACATATTCAAAACGGCAGTATGAATGTAGACTACCTTACCGGCGCTTACAACCGCCGGCAGCTTGACCGCCAGATTCGCGAAAAGATTCGCCTGAGCACGCAGGCGCACACCTTCGCCGCCATCCTCATCGACCTCGACAACTTTAAATCCATAAACGACACGATGGGCCACAACGTCGGCGACTGTGCGCTTGAGGATACGGTCGCTATTCTGCGCGAGAGTATCCGCACGAACGACCTTCTCGCGCGCTACGGCGGAGACGAATTCTGCATCGTTCTGGACACTGCGACCGAAGCAGAGCTTACCACCATTATCGTCCGCATTGAAGAAAAGCTGGCGAATTTTAACCGGGACGGCGATCGGCCCTATAAGCTCAGCTTCAGTATGGGCTACCAGGTCTACGACGCGTGCTCCGGCATGAGTGCCGAACAATTCCAAAAGGTGATCGACGAGCATATGTACGAGCACAAGCGCCAGCACCACGGCGCCGCCCCGGTCTGCGGACCAAAGCTGTCAAAATAAAAACGGAGGCGTCCTGGAAAGGGAATGCCTCCGTTTTACTTTTTATTTTCCAATCAGGCTTGTAATGCTTTCAAAGAGAGCTGGGTCCGCGTCCTTTAGGGATAGCATCTTGCCGTCGAAGCCGACAAAGCAGTGCTTCGTTTCGCCCGTTGCGCGCTCTTTTTTTGACTCGGCGTCGCGGACCGTGTAGCGGATGGTGAAAAAGCGGTCGTCCATTTCGGTGAGAACCGGCTCGACCTCTACCGTCTGACCGAAGCGGACCGAGCGGCGGTACTCGCAGTTTACCGCAAGCGTCACGCCAAAGAGACCGACCTCCTCCATCTTGCTGTATGTGAGACCCGCCTGATCAAGCGCGTCGATGCGCGCAGTCTCAAACCAGCGGATGTAGTTCGAGTGGTGGACGACGCCCATCTGATCAGTCTCGTAAAAATCTACCTTGTGGATATAGGGCTCCATGTGAAAATCTCCTCCGTATTTTGATTTATAAGCTATTGTGATTTTTGTATTTTACACCTCGTTCCTGCGTTTGTAAATCCGCAGAATACACATGCCGTCTGCCCGGGGGCAAAACGCGTTTTTTCCGGCGTGCGCCAGGCTACATCCGGTGGGAAATCCGCTGAAATGAGCAGAAAGCATGGTGCCTATCCGTTCCGACGAAAAAAGCGGATATGCTACAGCACCTTTTTGACCTAAAGCTGGAACTTTTCCGAAAACGTACCGTCATATGGGCAAGTCTGCAAACACAGGAGGCCTTGCCGTTTTACGCTCAAAATGACAAGAGGGTTTTATCCCGCCGCATTTTATTCATAGTGGCGGGAAGTGCAGTGCTGGAATAAAGCTANNAAAAAGTGCGGGAGAACGAAAAATGAGGATGCTTGGAAATTATCTGTCGCTCGGCCTGAAATACGGTGCGGCGGCTCTTTTCGCGGCGCTGCTCGCCGTCGTTCTGCTCTATTTTCTTCGCGGCGACCGCGGCAGTTTCCGGGATTACCTCCGCGCGAGGAAGACTGTCTGGCGGGGAATGCTCGTTTTGTATTTCGCCTTTCTGTTTTGCGCCGCGTTCTGGGATCGGGGACAGTTTGACAGCACATGGTACAGTATTTCCCTTTTCGCAAGCTATCGCGAAGCGGTCATAAGCGGCGACCCAATTCAATGGCTGAATATCGTTTTAAATATTTTGCTCTTCGTTCCGCTCGGTCTGCTCTTTGCAAGCCGTTCCTGCCCGTGGCGCGAGTGGCGGCAGGCGATCCCGGCGGGGTTTGCGGTATCGGTTCTCGTTGAGCTTTTGCAGTACCTCACGAAAACCGGCATCGCGGATATCGACGACGTTTTGAACAACGGCACGGGTTTTCTTGTGGGGTACTTTTTCTGGCTTTTCATGCTCTCAAAAAGGGACGGACTGCCCACAAGGAGACGGCTTCCGTACATCGTTCCAATGCTTGCCCCTGCCCTCCTACTTGCAGCGTTTCTGATTCCGAATGTTGCCCAGCCCTTTGGCTATTTTGATTTTGACAGGGCACTCCCCGTATCTGTCACCAAAGCCAGAGTTGACATAGCTGACAGCGCACTTTCCGACATTCCGAAGGACGGAACGCTTCCGGTCTACAGGCTCGAGGTTCTGAACGAGTCTGGTGCGCGGGCGCTGGCGGAGCAGATTTTCAGCGCGCAGGGAACGCACATCGCGGATGACCGAACGCTCAAATATGATACCTGTGTATTCTTCTATGCTGAAAAATACAACGCCACCCTNNTCGTTCGCACGGTGGATGACGGCGTTGCCTCGCCGTTCGACGGGGTTGCGGAGAAAAACGTTCGCGCTCTGTTGCGGCAAAAAGGCTTTTTCGTCCCCGATGTCGCGATCGCCGAACGGCAGCAGGACGGCGGCTACAAGCTCGAAGCGGCTATGGCGCAGGAAAACGGCGGCATCTATGACGGCTCGATCGTTTGCCGGTGGAACGCAGATGCGCGCAGCGAACTGGTCGATTACCAGATTCACGCTGCCCGCTTCGACCGGGACTGCGCGGCCGTTCCGGTCTCCGAAGTTTGCGAAAGGCTCGAAAGCGGTGATTTTTCCTGTGCGGGCGGTGTCCGCGATTACGGCCAGACCTATGTGGTCACGGACCTGCAATGCCGCTCCGCCGCCATCCGCTACGAAGCTGATACGAAGGGCTTTTACAGGCCGGTTTACGAGATAGACGCAAACATAAACGGCGCGGAACAGACAATATTCATGTCCGCAGTGCAGTTCTGAGCACCTGACTGCGGCTAAAAACCGATCCGATTCAAAAATTGCACCAAATAGGTCGAAATTTCATCCCCCACCCCGGGTTGCAGAGGTGGGGGATGTTTTCTNNAAATGGATGCGGTTAAAGCGGAAGACCTTCTCTATGCTTACGACTGCGCGGGTGGTCGGAAATGGGCGCTGCGCGGGGTCAATCTCACAGTCGGAAAGGGCGAATTTCTCGCCATTCTGGGCCACAACGGCTGCGGAAAGTCAACGCTCGTGAAGCATTTCAACGCGCTCGTACCTGTGCAGAAGGGGTCGCTTTTCGTCGGCGGTATGGATGCAGAGGAGCAAAAAAACCTGCGGGATATCCGCCGCGCCTGCGGCATGGTTTTTCAGAATCCGGACAATCAGTTCGTATCCTCTCTCGTAGGCGAGGACGTTGCGTTCGGGCTGACCAACTATGATGTGCCGGAAAATGAAATTCCAGACCGGGTTGCCGCCGCACTTTCGGAGGTCGGGCTGTCCGGCTTTGAAAACCGCGCGCCGAANNCGTTGCGGGTGTGCTCGCGGTCGAGCCGGAGATTGTCGTTTTCGACGAAGCCACCGCTATGCTCGACCCGGAAGGGCGCGAAGAGGTGCTCGCCGTCATGCACAGGCTGCACGGCGAGGGCCGCACCGTCGTTATGATCTCGCACTACGTCGAGGAAGCTGTTTCCGCGGATCGCGTTGTTCTCATGCACAACGGTAAGGTTGTGGGCGAGGGTACGCCGCGCAAGGTTTTGGCGGACCCGGCACTTTTAATGGAGGCCGGGCTTTTGCCGCCGTTTACGGTGCGCGTTTATTATGATTTGCAGAATCGGGGCGTGACGCTTGCGCGCTGCCCCCTCACCATGGAGGAACTTGCGGAGGAACTATGCCGGTTGATGTAGAAAATCTATCCTGCGTCTACGCAAAGGGAACGTCTTTTGAAACGACGGCCCTACGGGATATCTGCTTACATATTGAAGACGGCGAATTTGTTGGTTTCATGGGCCGCACGGGCTGCGGCAAGTCAACGCTTATCGCACTGATTGCGGGCCTTGTCACGCCAAGCACAGGGCGTGTGCTCGTGGACAGAAAGAACATCAACGCGAGGAATTACGACCGCGCGGAGCTGCGTCAAAAAGTCGGGGTCGTGTTCCAATACCCGGAATATCAGCTTTTTGAAACGACGGTCGAGCGCGACGTGGGCTTTTCTCTGCGCCGCTTTGGACGGCCCAAAGACGAGACCGCCGCGCACGTGAAAAAGGCGCTGGAGCTTGTAGGCTTCGATTTTGAGAAGGTGCGCGCGCTTTCCCCGCTTGGCCTCTCCGGCGGAGAAAAGCGGCGCGTTGCCATCGCGGGCGTGCTCGCAGCCTCGCCGAAGCTGCTCATTTTGGACGAACCCGTTGCGGGGCTGGACCCGCTGGGGCGCAAGGAATTTCTGGCGCTTCTCGACCGGCTCAACGCGGATGGAACGACAATTTTGATGATCTCCCACAACGCGGATGCGCTCGCGGAGCATGCAAAACGCATTGTCGCGCTCAGGGACGGCGAAATTGTTCTGGACGGCCCGGCACAGGACGTTTTTGCGGACGCGAACGTCCTGCGGGAAAATAGTCTCGGCGTCTGCCAGACTGCGGCGCTTGCCGGGATTTTACGGGAGCGCGGCCGCGACATTGGGCCGGTCACAAAATACGATGCGCTCATCGAAGCGCTTTCGGAAAGGGCGGCGACACGGAAATGACGAGACTGCCGACAGGGATGTTTCAGCCCGGCACTTCCCTTTTGCACCGGATAGACCCGCGCGTGAAGCTCGTTTCATTCTTCGTTCTGCTCGCCGCCGTCGTCGGCGCGCGGAACCCGATTGGGTACCTCGCGGCGCTGGCGGTCACGGCGCTGATAGTTGTTTTATCGAAGCTGCCGCTCAAAACGGCGCTCGGTGACACGGTTGGAATGCTGCCGTTTTTTGCGGTAATCTTCCTCATGAACGCCTGCTTTTACGCAACTGATGACGCTTGGTTCCGCTTTTGGATCTTCTGCCCCTCCCCTGCCGGGGTCGCACAGGGCGCACGGGTGGTTTTGAATGTTTTAATCGTGCTCATTTTGTCAAATGTCCTAACCTGCACCACCTCGCCCATGGACCTGACTACCGCGTTCGAGAGCCTTTTTTCGCCGCTGCGTTTTCTCGGCGTGCCGACGGCGCAGGTCGCAATGATTCTGTCTGTCGCCGTTCAGTTCATTCCGACGCTTTTTGAGGAAACGGAAGCCATCCGCAAGGCTCAGACTGCGCGCGGCGCAACATTTGAGAGCAGGAAACTTTCGGAAAAAGCGCGAGCGGTCCTGCCACTTGCGGTGCCGATCTTTCTGGCGGCATTCCGAAGGGCGGACGAGCTTTCGCTTGCAATGGAGGCCCGTGGCTACGACGGGTCAAAAAAGCGTAAAAAGCAAAAGGGCGCGCCGCTTCATCCGCTGGACTGGTCTGCCTTGGCGGCGGCCTGCGCGCTGTGCTTCGCACAATACCGGTTTCTCTGAGCGATGTACGGTGGGACGAGGGGTTCGTCCCGTACAGGGTCAGGTACGGTATATGCAGTTTTTATACAATTTATTGTTGTGCTGCCGGCCCGTCCGGGCCTGAGGATAAATAGAAAATTACGGGAGGAAAATTGTTATGTCAACCACGAAAAGATCCATCATCACGGCGGTGTGCATCGCGCTTTGCGTCGTGCTGCCGATGGCGTTCCACGCGATTCCGCAGGGCGGGTCAATCTACTGCCCGATGCACATTCCGGTGCTTCTGTGCGGTCTCATCTGCGGGTGGCCGTTCGGACTTCTGTGCGGTCTTGCCGGTCCGGCACTCTCAAGCGTTCTGACCCAGATGCCCCCGGTGGCCTACCTGCCCTCGATGCTCGTTGAGCTGGCGGTATATGGTGCCGTCTCCGGCCTTATGATGCAAACTCTTAAAACCGGCAAGCTTTACCCGGATCTCTACGTCAGCCTCATCTGCGCGATGCTAGCGGGCCGCGTCGTTGGCGGTCTTGCGAAAGCCGCCATCTTCTCAAACGGCGACTACTCCATGGCTGCGTGGACGACGGGCTATTTTGCAACGGGTCTGCCCGGTATCATCATTCAGCTCGCGCTCATTCCGAGCGTTGTTTTCGCGCTGGAGAAGGCAAACCTCATTCCCATGCGCTACCCGGCGTGCGAAGAAGCGGAAGCCTGAGGACGCGGCATGGATAAACAAAAAGTCACCGAATTTTTCGATCATCTCGCTCCGATCTGGGACAAAAACTGCTCGCACAACGACGAGACCATCGCGCGCATTCTGGATAACGCCGGTGTCAAGGCAGGAGACGACGTGCTGGACGTTGCTTGCGGTACGGGCGTTATGATTCCCAATTATCTCGCACGCGGGGTGCGCAGTGTCGTTGGCCTCGACATTTCAGAAAGAATGCTCGGAGAGGCCCAGCGAAAATTTCCCGGCCAGCAGGTTCGCTTTCTCTGCGCGGACGCGGAAACGTACCCATTTGAACCTGGCTATGATGCCTGCGTCGTCTACAATGCCTTTCCGCATTTTCCAAACCCAGAGGCCCTCGTCAAAAACCTTGCCTCGGCCCTCAAGCCCTGTGGCACGCTCACGATTGCGCATGGATCAAGCCGCGAGACGATTGACAAGGGACACATGGGCGCGGCCCGCGAGGTGTCCGTCCATCTGCCATCCGATGCGGAATTACGAAGGCTTCTGGAGCCGCTTTTCAATGTAACGGTCTTTGTTTCAAATGACGACATGCTTCAGATCGTCGGTGTAAAACGCTGACGCGTACATGATTTTACACCTAATTGTTGTTTTGTATCCCCCGGGGAGGCTTGTGCAGCGAAAAAGGAAACTGTAGAATAAATATGATTTTATCCGGCAGTCATTTGAACAAAAAGGAACGGTGAACGCGATGCCAGCCGAGGAAAAGGCAAAAGCAATCCCTCTGACAGAGCGCGAGATGAAGCTCATCGAGCTTATCCGCAGGCTCGGCTTCGGCGAGATCAGCATTTACGTCGCGGACGGCCAGCCCGTCCGCGCAGAGGAAATTAAAAAAAGTGTGAAGCTTTAAGGATGTGCTTCCTTAATTTCATATTTTGGCCGACTGAACAACAGCAGGTCTCAGATGGCCCGCGAATTTTATTTTCGCGGGTTTTTTGAGGCCCGCTTTTTTTCGGTCATAGTTGGAGGAACCATGATTGAACTTTCGGGGCTTACAAAGTGCTTCGGCGGCAAAACAGCCGTTGACAACGTCGAACTGACAATCCGGGACGGGGACTTTTTCTCGCTCCTCGGTCCGAACGGCGCGGGCAAGACAACGCTTATCGGGCTTATTTCAACGCTGCTTCTGCCTGACGAGGGCGAGGTGCGGATAGACGGCGCTCGTGCCTCCCGCGAAAACCGCGCGACAAAACAAAAACTCAGCGTCCTTTCGCAGGAATACTCGCTGCGAAACGACTTTTCAGTTGCAGACATTCTGGAGCAGCACGGTCGTCTCTACGGCATGCCGCGCGAAAAGCGGCGCGAAAAGGCGGATGAGCTTCTCGCCTTCTGCGGCCTTTCGGACGCGCGGAAAAAGACGGCGCGGCAGCTCTCCGGCGGCATGAAGCGAAAGCTCATGCTCTGCCGCGCGCTTATGACGGAGCCGAAATACCTCATACTGGACGAGCCGACGGTCGGCCTTGACCCGATGTCACGCCGCCAGATCTGGTCGCTGCTGTATGGTCTGAACGAGCAAGGCATGACCGTCCTTTTGACGACGCACTACATTGAGGAGGCCCAATACCTGAGCAGGAACGTCGCGCTTATTGATAAAGGGCGGATTAAAACGGTCCAGCCGCCTGACGCGCTCATAGCGTCTTTGGGTGCTTACACGGTTGAGCGCTTTGAAAACGGCGGCATCTCGGCGCGGCACTTTACAGATCGGAACGAAGCAGCAGCATATCTCTCAACGCTCAATTGCCGCGCGACGCTGCGGGAGACAAATTTGGAGGACGTATTCATTGCGTTTGCGGGGAAAGGAATCACGGATGGGAATGCAGACGGCGCTTTGGGAAAAATGGGTCGAGTTTAGGGATGCGTGGCTGCGCATCACGGCCTCGGCGGTTATCAGCCCGCTGCTCTATCTCGTTGCTTTCGGCTTCGGGCTTGGGGAGCGCACCGGGGCGGACGGGCGGCCCTACATCGCGTTTCTCATCCCCGGCGTCATTGCTCTTAGCTCCATGAACACGGGCTACGGCTCGGTCGCAACGCCCTTAAATGTCCAGAGGCTCTACGAACATTCGTTCGATCAGATCATGATCTCCCCCACCCCGCTCTGGCAGTACATTCTCGGGGAAACCTGTGGCGGCGCACTGCGGGGACTCTATGTCGCGGCGCTGGTGCTGCTTTTGTCGCTGCTGTTTCATGTCGAAATGCATCTGAACGCGGCGTTTTTCGCTATCGTCTTTTTAAACGGCGCGGTGTTCGCCGCCCTCGGTGTGCTTGCGGCGATTTTGGCCAAGACGCACGCGGACGTGGCGCGTTTTTCGACCTTCGTAATAACGCCCATGACCTTTTTGTGCAACACCTTCTTTTCTCTTGAAAAGCTGCCGGACGGACTCAAAACCTTTGTATCCTGTCTGCCCTTGAGCTGCGCAAGCGAGGCTTTGCGGCAGATTAGTTACGGAGAAGCGTTTTATGCTGCCGATATTTTCGTACTGCTTTTATATCTTGCGGCGTTTCTCAGTGTTACATATATCTTCATTATAAAGAAAAAGAGCGTTTGAACCATGAAAAGAACTGTTTTCCCTCTGTCGGGGGCATGG
>DEMY01000082.1:11402-17378 GCA_002359425.1 Clostridiales bacterium UBA2658 | reverse complement strand
CCGTTTCGGAGGACCGGCTCTGCGGGGCGGTCGATCTGGAAAAAACAATGCGTACGGGAACGCTTACGATCGAGGACGGGCTTCTCACAAAAGCGGACGGCGGCGTTTTGTACATAGACGGCGTTGACCTTCTGCCAGACAACATTTCGGATGTTCTCATTCAAACGCTCTCGTCCGGCGTCTGCCGCGTGGAGCGCGAGGGGGCGTCCTTTGAGCGCGACACGCATTTTCTGCTGCTCGCGACGACAAGCGGCGGTGAGACGGGCGTGCGCCGACAATTGCTGGACTATTTCGGCCTTTATGCCCGAACGGAGAATTTATGCGACCCGCGCGACCGCGCGGAGCTGTTAAAGCGCGTAGCGGCATTTGAATCGAACCCCGCCGTCTTTGTGGGAACCTACGAATCCGAAACGCTGGCGCTGCGAAAAGCGCTGGAAACAGCGGGGAGCCTGCATTCCTCCATTCAGCCGACGGCAGAAAATCTCTCTGCTATTGTTGAAACCTGCGCGGAGGCAGGCGTCGCAGGCCACCGGGCGGACATTGCGCTAACGAAGGCTGCCCGCGCCGTCGCCGCGCTGCACGGCAAAACAGCCATCGACGCGCAGGATATTGAGGAAGCGGCCTATTTTGCCCTCCCCCACCGCCGCCGCGACTCCGCACCCCCGCCGGAGAACGAAACGCAGCCCGAAAGCGACCCCGAACAGAACGAACAGCTGGACGATGGCGACGCGCGCGAAGAGCAAAACGAAACAGCGCAGTCCCCCTCCAGCGCGCGCCAGGCTCCAGATGACGGCGGCGGAAGTGGCGAGCGGCAAAAGCAGCAAAACGGCGCAAAGCCGCAAAAGGCCCGCGTCGGCGAGGATTTTAAGGTCGTCCCCTTCGGCCATGAAAAGGATCGCAAAGCCAGAACGGGCGCGGGTCGCCGAACGCTCACAAAAACCGAGTGCAAATCGGGCCGTTACGTCAGCGCAACGGCGCTGCGGAAAAACAACGATCTCGCGCTCGATGCGACCATCCGCGCCGCTGCGCCCTACCAGCCCTTCCGAGAAAAAGCAGACGTCGCCATCGCGATCAGACCCGAGGACATCCGCGAAAAAGTCCGCCAGCGGCGGGTCGCAAACCTGCTTGTTTTCGTCGTGGATGCAAGCGGCTCCATGGGCGCGCAGAGCCGCATGATTGAGACAAAGGGAGCCATTCTCTCGCTTTTGAAGGATGCCTATGTAAAGCGCGACAAGATTGCCCTCGTCACCTTCAACGGAAACGACGCGCGCGTCGTCCTCCCGCCGACGGGCAGCACGGAGCGTGGCTACAAACTCCTACGTGAGCTTGAAACCGGCGGCAGAACGCCGCTTTGCGCCGGGATCGATAAGGGCCTCGCCGTCGTGCAGAGCGAGCTAAGAAAGCGACCTGACCTTCTGCCACTGCTTATTTTTGTAACGGACGGGCGCGGCAACGTCGCGTTAGACCCTTTGAAAAAGCCGCTCGACGAGGCGCTTGAAAAATGTGAGAAGATCCGGGCGCTGCGGCAGCTCGACAGCATGGTCGTGGATATCGAAAAGTCCGGCGTCATGCGCTTTGGCTTTGCAGCCCAGCTTGCGGACGCGCTTGGCGCGAAATATTACCGCCTTGAGGCGCTCAAAAGCGATAGGCTTGCAGAAATCGTGGATACAGGGAGAAAACAGCTATGACAGAAAGAAAATATCCGTTTCCGTTCACCGCCGTCGTCGGTCAGGAGGACTTGAAGCTGGCGCTGATTTTGAACGTGATCGACCCGAAGGTCGGTGGCGTTCTGGCCTTTGGCGAGAAGGGCACGGCAAAATCGACCGCTGTGCGCGCGCTCGCGGAGCTGTTGCCGGAGATTGCAGTCGTAAAAGGCTGCCGCTTCCGCTGCGACCCGGCGGACCCCTCGTCTCTCTGCTCGGAGTGCAGGGAAAAGCTTGCGCGCGGCGCCCCGCTTGAAACCGAATTTGTGAAGATGCGCGTTGTGGATCTGCCCGTCTCTGCGACGGAGGATCGCGTTGTCGGCTCGCTCGATATCGAGCAGGCCATTCAAAAGGGCAAAAAGCGTTTTGAACCCGGCGTTCTCGCAGAGGCCAACCGCGGCATCCTCTACGTTGATGAGGTGAATTTGCTCGACGACCACATCGTCGATCTGCTTTTGGACTCCGCCGCGATGGGCGTCAACACCGTCGAACGCGAGGGCGTTTCGTTTTCACACCCGGCGCGCTTTCTGCTGGTTGGGACGATGAACCCGGAGGAGGGAGAACTGCGGCCCCAACTTTTGGATCGTTTCGGTCTGAGCGTGCGCATCGAGGGCGTGAAGGAGCCGGAAAAGCGTGTGCAGATCGTCAAATACCGAAGCGCTTACGACGAGGATTCGCAGGCTTTTTCGGAGCGTTTTGCACCGGAGGAAAGAGCGCTGTCCAACAAAATCGACCGGGCGCGGGGCGCACTTTTTTAGGTCGCCATCCCGGATGAGGTGCTTTTGACAGACGCAAAGCTTGCCATCGCCCTCGGCGTGGACGGACACCGCGGCGACCTTACGCTCATGAAGGCCGTTCGGGCCTATGCGGCGCTGGAGGGGCGAAAGGAAGCGGCGGCCCCTGACATTGAAACGGTTGCACATATGGTCTTTCTGCACCGCATGAAAGCACTCCCATTCGAGCAGGCAAAGCGCTTTGACACGGAGCTTGTGCACAAAATCGTCGCCGGAGAGGAGACTGCAACATGAAAAATATCGTCGCAATCCTTTGGCACACGAACGCAAGCCGTATGCGGGCAATCGTTTCGCGCGTTCAAAATGAAATGTCCCTCTCCGTCTGGTCCGGCCGTGCGCTCAGCGACGGGACGGAAGATTTTGACGCGCTTTGCCGCGCGCTCGACAGAGCCGACTTCTGCATTTTTAACCGCACGGCGTCGGATGGTATCTGGCCGCAGATTATGGATTACATGAAGGGAAGACCCGTTCCTGCCGCCTATGTCGGCTCGGAGGCGCTTTCCAACATCACGGACGGGGAGACTCTCCGCCTTTCCGCTCTCTTCGGCGATTATTACAACTACGGCGGTTTAGAGAATTACGAAAATCTAGTCCGCCTTGCAGCGAACGCAGCCGGAGACAAAGAGATTTCTTATGTCCCACCAAAAATAGTTCCGTGGGAGGGCATTTTTCACCCAGACGACGGCGAAACGGTCTATCTATCACCCGACGCGTATTGGGAGCTGCACCCCCGCCGGGGGCGCGCCACCATCGCCCTTCTCATGTCGCGCTCCAATTGGATCAACGGCGACGCAGAATGCGAAACGGCGCTCATTCGGCTTTTGGAGGAAAAGGGTTACGACCTGCTTCCCGTTTTCACCTACTCCTGGGCTGAGCCAAATCTCGGCGCGAAGGGGCCGAAATGGGCCATTGAGCAATTTTACTTCGACGAAAACGGCGCGCCGCAGGTGGACGCGCTTATAAAAATGACTGGCTTTTTCGTCGGCGAACGGAATGCGCCGGACAGCGGCGAAACCTTAAAGCGCCTGAACTGCCCGGCCTTTAAGCCCGTATGCTCTGTCAATATGTCGATAGACGACTGGGAGGCGGACCCTGACGGCACCTTAAAGGACGTCGCATGGAGTGTCGCGCTGCCGGAGCTGGAGGGGAACATCGAGCCAATCTTCATCGGCGGCACGCGCGAAGACGGCGAGCCGGATCACCGGGAACCTGTTTTATCCCGCTGCCGGAAGCTTGCCGACCGAATTTCCGCGTGGGTCGAGCTATCTAAAAAGCCAAACAGCGAAAAGCGCTGCGTCTTCATTCTCAACAACAATCCCTGCGCTTCGGTCNNGCGGCGGAGCAAAGCTCGACACGCTGGAAAGCGTCGCCCGCATTTTAAATGTCTTAAAGGACGCGGGCTACGCCGTTGAAAACGAGCCTGAAAACGGCAAGGAACTTATCGACACCATCATGTCCCGCAAGGCCATCTCCGACTTTCGCTGGACAACGGTGGGCGAAATCGTCAAAAAAGGCGGCACGCTCGCGCAGGTCTCAAAGGACGAATATATGCCGTGGTTCAATGAGCTGCCCGAACGCACGCGGCTGGACATAGTTCGCGTCTGGGGTGAGCCGCCCGGAGAGGAAAAGGATGGCGTTCCGCCCGCGATGGTCTATGAGAATAATATCTGTGTGACAGGCGTGCAGTATGGAAACGCGCTCGTCTGCGTCCAGCCAAAGCGCGGCTGCGCCGGGCCGCGATGCGACGGAACTGTCTGCCGCATCCTGCATGACCCGCACTGCCCGCCGACGCACCAGTATCTAGCGACCTATCGCTGGTTTGAGCGCGTTTTCAAGGCGGACTTTCTCGTACACGTCGGCACGCACGGGAACCTTGAATTTCTGCCAGGGCGCGGCACCGGCCTTTCGGACGCCTGCTTCCCGGATATCTGCGTCGGTACAATGTCGAACCTCTACATCTACAACGCCGATAACCCGCCGGAGGGCACGATCGCCAAGCGCCGTGCGCTCGCGACAATCGTCGATCATATGCAGACGACCTACATCCCCGGCGGGCTATACGAGGACCTGGAACAGCTCGACCGGCTCATCGAGCAGTACGAAAACGTTCGCAGCATGGATGCGGCGCAGGCGCACCAGTTCCGCCACCAGATCGTTGACAAAGTGAAAGCCTCAACCCTTAAAGAACAGATCAAAACAGAGCTTACGCCGGATAACGCAGACGCCGTGATCGACGAGGTCCACCGTTTACTGACGCTTGTGCGCAACACGCAGATACAGGACGGAATGCACATTTTCGGTGAAATTCCGGCGGGCGAAAAACGGCTCGACCTGCTCTACGGCATTTTGCGCTACGAAAGCGGCGAGGAGCCGGGGCTGCGCTCGCTTCTCTGCTCGCTCTATGGGCTACAGTTTGAAGCGCTGCTCAAAAAGCCGTAGCAATTCGACGCGGCACATGGAAAAACCTATGGCGCAATACTCGCGGACATCGACGTCATCGGCCGTGAAACGCTCCGCCGCCTTCTGGATGGAGCGGAGATTGATGAGAGCATCGACAAAACGGGCGTCTACCGCTTTAAAGACCCCTCCGTTCTTCCAAAACTCTGCGCTCTGCGCGAAAAGCTATTGGATTTAAACGCACGGGTGGACGCGTCCGACGAAATGGGAAGTTTCCAAAACGCAGCAAACGGCAAATTCGTAATGCCCGGCCCCGCCGGGGTCGTGACGCGCGGCCGGGACGACGTAATCCCGACAGGCCGCAACTTTTACACCATGGACCCCGACACGGTGCCGACGCGCGCCGGATGGGTCGTCGGGCAGCGGCTTGCGGACGCGGTGCTCGAAAAATTCCTGCGTAACGAGGGACGCTATCCCGAAAGCTTCGGTATGTACTGGATGTGCAACGACCTCATGTGGGGCGGCGGCGAGGGTATGGCGCAGCTCATGTACCTCATCGGCGTTGCCCCAAAGTGGCAGCCGAACGGAAAAGTCACGGGCTTTTCTGTCATTCCGCTTGCCGAGCTAGGCCGTCCGCGCATCGATCTTTCGGTAAAGCTCTCCGGCATCCTGCGGGACAATTTCAAGGCCCGCTACGAGCTTTTGGACGAGGCCATTCTCGCAGTCGCAAAGCTTGACGAGCCGCCGGAGCAAAATTACGTCCGCAAGCACACGCTGGAGAATATGGCGGACGGCAAGCTCTCTTTCGGAGAGGCATCGACGCGCATCTTTGGTGCGCGGCCCGGAACCTATCTCAACGGCATAACCTTACAGGTTTACGCCTCCGCGTGGAAGGAGCGCAGCGAGATGGCGGACGTCTATACCTTCTTCAACGGTTTCTCCTACAGCCGTGAGAGCTACGGGCAGGAAGCCTACAAGGTCCTGCAAAACAGCCTTAAAACGGTCGAGATCACCTACAACAAGGTCATGACGGACGAACACGACCTTCTGGGCTGCTGCTGTTACTACGGTGTGCAGGGCGG
>DEMY01000082.1:1643-11370 GCA_002359425.1 Clostridiales bacterium UBA2658 | reverse complement strand
TGCAGGCCACGACGAACGAGGTTGGCGACTGGGTATTTGACGAGATTGCGCGTACCTATGTGGAAAATGAGGAGAATTTCGCGTTTTTCAAGGAGAATAACCCATGGGCTATGGAGGAGATCGAGCGGCGTTTGCTGGAGGCGAACGACCGCGGTCTGTGGAAACCGGCGGACGGCCTGCTAGACAGCCTGCGCGAAAACTATGTGGAGCTTGAAGGCGTTTTGGAGGAGTCCACAGGAGACGGCGGCGGGGCCTATCAGGGCGGCGCGGTCGATATAAAGGAGCTTGGCGAGCTTGAAGCCATGCAAAAAGGTCTCGCGCATATGCACAAGGCCCTGCAATAAAAGAAAGTCAAAAAGGAGTATCCAACATGAAAAAGTTCATTTCTCTCCTGCTCGCGGCCGCCATGGCCTTGAGCCTTGCCGCCTGCGGCGCCGGCAAAACAGAAAATTCCGCAAGTTCTTCGCCCAGTCCCTCACAGGCTGCCGCCGAAACCGTTACGGACTCCCACGGCAACAGCTTCAAGCTGCCAATGAATTTGAAAAACATTATCGTCCTCAACACAAGCGTTTACGAAATGATCTGCGTACTTGGCAAGGACGACGTCGTAACCGGCGTAAGCAGCACGACCGTCTCCCCCGCCTCTGCCGCAAATAAAGCCAAATACGGCGACTGGAAAAAGCCGGACGTTGAAAAAATTCTTGAGGCCAAGCCGGACGCCGTAATCGGCTACGCGAGCTGGCTCGATTCCGGTATAGCAAAGCAGATTACCGACGCGGGCATCCCCGTCATCATGCTCGATTTCTACGTCCCCTCCAAAATTCCGACCGAGATGGAGACGCTTGGGAAGCTCTTGGGCGCGGAGGATCGCGCAAAGGAATTTAACGCCGACGTGAAAAAAATTCAGGATCTTGTTGCCAAAAACACAAAGGATGTGACCCCGCTGAACACTTATTATGAGGGTTACACCGACTATAAATCCGTCGGTCAAGGCTCCGGCGGCAACGAGCTTATGAAGCTTGCGAATGTCGCGAGTCTCACGGCTGACCAGAGCGTCGAGTACCCGGAAATCAGCGACGAATGGGTGCTTTAGAAAAACCCGCAGCTCATTATAAAGCTTGTCTCCGATACAAAGAACATTCTTGGCGAGACCGTAACCGACAACAGCGCCGCGAAGGAGCTTTATAACGCCATTTCCGCCCGTCCCGGCTGGAGCAAGGTAGACGCGATTGCGAACAAGAAAGTCATTATTCTCTCCTCCCGTATCGGCACAAGCCCGCTCGGCACCGCCATTGCCCCGCTCTACATCGCCAAGACCGCCTACCCAGACAAGTTCAAGGACGTTGACCCCGAAAAATATCTGAAGGAACTGTACAAGAAATACTGGGGCGCCGATCTGACCGGCGTTTGGAGCTACACAGACTGACATGACTGAAACGACCCGTCTCGAAAGAGAAGTCCAAAAATACGGCGAGCGGCAGAAGAGAGGAAGGCGCTTTATCGTCCTCCTTTCCGCCCTGCTTCTTTTCTGTATCATAATGTCCGCCTCCGTCGGCTGGTCGTCGGTTCGGCTTCCGACCGTCCTGAAAGCGATTGCGGAGCGTTTCGGCGGCGCACCGGTCGCGGAGGTCGAACGCAGCATCGTCATGGATGTGCGCCTGCCGCGCGTTTTCTGCGCGGTCCTCGCCGGGGCTTCCCTTTCGATGGCGGGACACGTCATGCAGGGCATTTTTCAAAACCCGCTTGTGAGTCCCTACACGCTCGGCGTCTCGAACGGCGCGAGCTTCGGCGCAAGTTTGGCCATCATCCTTTCGTCGAAGCTTGCAACGCTGGGACTCGGAACCTATCTGACGCCGGTTTTCGCCTTCGCGTTTTCGATGCTCACGATGCTGCTGGTCTATTCAATCTCGCGCCTTACAGACCACGCGGCAAAAACGCTTATTCTCTCTGGAGTCGCCATCGGTTATCTGTTCTCGGCGCTCGTTTCCGCGCTCAAATATATTTCAAACGTGCAGGCGTTGCCGGAGCTTGTCTTTTGGAGCATGGGCAGCCTTGCGGGACTCAAGTGGAACGTCGTATCCTTTTTGCTTGCCGCCTTCGCCGTCTGCTTTGTGCTGACGCTCGCCAACGCATGGAATCTGAACGTCATGGCGCTCGGCCGCGAGGAAGCGACCGCGCTCGGCGTTGACTATCGAAAAATGCTCGTTCTCACCTTTTTCGTGACGACCATTCTCACCTCAACGGCGGTCGCTTTCACGGGTGTCATCGGCTTTGTAGGGCTCATCGCGCCGCATGTTGCGCGGATGCTCGTCGGCGGGGACTACCGCTGCTGCGTGCCTGTCTCTGCGCTTTTGGGCGCGCTTTTGCTGCTGATTGCGGACACGCTCGCGCGCACAATGTTTTCGCCGGTTGAAATTCCGGTCGGCATCGTCACCTCGTTTATCGGTGTGCCGTTTTTTCTGTACCTCATTATGCAAAGGAGGAGTGCCTGATGCCACTTTCCGCTCAAAACCTCAGCTTTGCCTATACGCCGGGAAAGCTTATTTTGAACGACGTTTCGCTTGAAATTGAAAACGGCGAACTTGTCTCAATTGTCGGCCCGAACGGCTCCGGCAAGACGACGCTTGTGAAGTGTCTTAACCGCATCCACACGCCGGAACAGGGCAGCGTTTTCTTTGACGAGCTGGACGTTCTCCGCGCAAGGCCGCGCGAGATTGCAGCAAAAATCGGCTATGTACCGCAATGTGCCGGCGAGAGCCTTAACGTGACTGTTGCAGACTTTGTGATGCTGGGCCGGCGGCGCTTTTTGCGGTGGAGGGTGAGCGAAAAAGACGTTTCCGCCGTTATGGACGCTATGGAACGGCTGGAGATAACGGCGCTTGCAAGCCGCAGCTTTTCGGAGCTTTCCGGCGGGCAGAAGCAAAAGGTTCTCATCGCCCGCGCGCTCGCACAGGAGCCGGACGTCTTTTTGTTCGACGAGCCGACAAGCAGTCTGGACATCAAAAACCAGCTCGAGATCATGTCGCTTGCGCGCGAGATCGCCTGTGGACTACACAAAACGGTCGTAATGGTCGTCCATGATCTCAATATGGCTTCGCACTATTCTGACCGCATCGCCCTCATGTCCAATGGCCGGATCACTGCCTATGGCCCGCCCGCCGATATTCTCACACCCGAAAACATAGAGCGTATCTATGGCGTCCGCGTTGCCGTTGGGGCCAACGGCATGATAGACCCGTTTGCATTTGCCTGAAAACCAAAGACCTATATAAAAAGACCGATCGGGGATTTTATACCGATCGGTCTTTAATATTCTATTTTAGATAGATGTATTTACGCGCTGGCTGTTCTCCCACAGACAAAGAGAAAACACCGCTACCGGCTAGCTTCTCCAGCATAACGGCGTTTCAAAACAGTAGGGGCCGGGAAGGAAACTCATTTTTCGGCGGAGATCATAAAAAGCGGCGTCTCGCCGTATAGGAGCTTTTCCTTTTCATCCCAGAGCGTATCGGAGATGCATTCTTCCGTAACAATATTGCGGAAGCCCAGATCTTCCAGAATGGGCAGGTCCCAAGAGGGGCGCAAAACGGTTCCAAGCCGGTGTGGGTAGGTGACCTCCCGGTCCTCTACCTCCTTTTTACCGCTGCTGAAATTGCTTCCGTAAAGGGAGAAGCACTGTTCTTCCCGTTCAGCGAAAGCGCGGCGAACGGCGGGGTCCGTCTGCATGAGATGCCAGTTTGCGTCAAAAATGAGGAGTTTTCCGCCGGGGCGCAGAACGCGTCGCCATTCGGCGTAGACCTTCCTGTGGTCACGCAGGGCGTGTGTCACGTTGCGGGAGACAACAAGATCGAAGGAGTTGTCAGCGAACGGGAGCGCGTGGCAATCGCCCTTGATAAAAACAGGAAAAACGTCCTCCTCGGCGGCGTTCCGGCTCGCGTGGCGGAGCATTCCGGCGGAGCCATCCACGCCAACCGCGCGGCAACCCGCCTTAGAAAGCAGAATGGAGAAAAAGCCGGGGCCGCAGCCCGCGTCCAGAACGTCAAGACATTCTTTTTGGGGTGCGTNNTGTAAAATGCGTGTCGTCCACATCTCCGAGCGGAAACTTGCAAGCTCGTCGTGGATGATGTTGTCATAATTGCCGGACGCTTCGGTCCACTCGTCGTCGATTGCGCGCTGCTGCGCCTCGTCCGAGAGAATGGGCACCGGAGCGGGCTTTTCGGCAAAGATGACAAAGTCCGATATGACGGATTTGTCCTCGCCGTTTTCGCGGAAGCCCTTTCTTATGACGCGCACCTCAGCGCGCTCTAAACCAAGCTCCAGTAGTTTTGCAACATCCCATGCCGGACGGTATTCATGTGAAAGCGGCAGTTTTCGGGCAATTTCATTGATCGGCGTCGGATCAACACCGTGACAACTGTGCTGGTGGATGCCGTGGTACTGCTGCTCGGCCTCGCGGTAGTCGGTGTCGAAATAGTAGAGATAGTGGTTACCGTCCGCAATAAAAAGNNCCATTCGGCATAGGCTTTTTCCGGGTGCTCAAGGTCCCAGACGAAATTGCGCGAGACGATGTAGTCAAAGCTCGCGTCCGCAAACGGCAGTGCCTGCGCAAACCCGCGAAGCGTTTTCACTGAAACGCCCGTTTCGATGAAGTTTGCCTTTGCCGCTTCAAGCATCCCCTCGGAGTAGTCTACGGCGGTGACGCGATGGCCGTCCCGTGCGAGTAATATGGAGAAAAATCCGGGGCCACAGCCAACATCTAAGTAGTCAAGGCGCTCCCCTTTTGGCGCGCCTTCGCGCAAAAGCTCGCGAAAATAGAGGGCCTCGCCGTTTTGAAGTTGTTCATGTATTGTTGCAGAGTAACCCGCCGCGCGGGTATCCCAGTATGAGCCGATCTGATCGAGTATCATAGCGTATCCTCCCGAAAATAAAGGGTCCCGGAAAAACTGGCCGGGGCGGGCTGTTTGTTTATATTCAGTATAATGGACGTACCGACGCCCGCACAAGCCCCCCGGGGGGATGTAATTTTACGTGCGAAAAAAGAAATTTACCGGTGAAAGAGTATGAAAGCGCTTTTTTGGCAGGCCGAAATTTTTCCCGTTGAGCAAAGATCGCGGCGTTTGGCGCGGGGAAACGACTATATGGATGAACGGTCGGTGAAAGAGCAAATCCGCCCCCGAAAAGCTTGCAGAGGCGGAGAAAATCAAATATACTGTTGGTGCGGAAAATCCATCCGGTGGGAGGCGAGCAGATGCACANNTGCACTTTGTCGAAGCAAAAGGAATTCTCTCCGCGAAAAACGGCATGAACCTCTATCGCGGCTGCACGCACGGCTGCATCTACTGCGACAGCCGCAGCGATTGCTATCAGATGGAGCACGCTTTTGAGGACATCGAGGTTAAGCAAAACGCCCCGGCGCTTTTGGAAGCGGCGCTGCGGCGCAAAAGAAAGCCCTGCATGATCGGCACGGGCGCAATGTGCGACCCCTATATGCCCTGCGAGGAAAAGCTCCGATTGACGCGACAATGTCTCGAAATTATCGACCGTTATGGCTTTGGTCTTGCGATCCAGACGAAATCGGACCTCATCCTGCGAGACCTCGACCTTTTGACGCGCATGAACGAAAAGGCAAAATGCATTGCGGAGCTGACGCTCACGACCTTTGACGAGGGGCTTTGCAAAATTCTTGAGCCGAATGTTTGCACGACGCGGCGGCGTCATGAGGTCTTGAAGACGTTTCAAAAAAACGGGGTTCCGACCGTCGTGTGGCTCTCGCCAGTGCTGCCGTTTATAAATGACACGGAGGAAAACTTGCTCGGCATTCTTGACTACTGCTTCGACGCGGGCGTCGCCGGCATTCTCTGCTTCGGCATCGGAACGACGCTGCGAAATGGCGACCGCGAATACTTTTACGCCGCACTTGACCGCCATTTTCCGGAAATGAAGCGGCGGTATATCGAAAAATTCGGCAATGCCTACGAGTGCGTCAGCGACAACAGCGCCGCACTCATGCGGCTTTTTCACGATGCGTGCGAAGAGCACGGCGTCATGCATGACCCCGGCGAGATTTTCGCCTACTTGCAGGCTTTCCCCGATGCGGACGCCGGTCAAATGAGCCTTTTTTGAAGGCGCTGTATAGAAAAAGGACGCCCGCAGTTTTTGCGGGCGTCCTTTTGTGTCTTTACTTTTTATTCACAGGGCAGCAGACCTCGGTGACGTAGTCGTCGGGGCTTTTGACCGTGTCGGGGTTCACGTGATAGATATTAAAGAGTGGGCCGTCGANNCCTCGCCAATGCACTCATAGGAACCCTTATGGATGACGGAGGCGTAGCGCAGCGCCGGCTCCATTTTGAAACGCACGTGCGCCGTGTCCCTGTAGGTGCCTTTTACCACCTTTTGGATCTCCACATCCACGTCCGCTTCCCTGTATTCGGCGTCATGTAAAATAGCCATCGGATAGCAGGGGTCCGCGAGGACGAGACCCAGCGGCGCTGTCTCCTGCATGAGCGTTATCCAAAGCTCGTGCTCGCGCGGATAGGAGGGAATGATCTCGCGCACGCTTGCGACCGTGCGTTCCGGGAGTTCTTTAATTGTAACATCGTATTTCATTTCTGTACCCTTTCTCAGCCGTTCTATGGCTGTCTCCAAGAGCCGCAGGCGCTGTCCGGCGTCGGCGATTTCCGAGCATAGCTCCGCGCGGCGCACCAAAAGGCAGGTCTCGAACTTCTGTGGGTCATCGCAGCACTTTAAGATCTCGGCTATAGCGGCAAGACCGAAGCCCATGTCCTTCAGGGCCAAAATGCGCCCCGCGGCGACGAGCTGGGACTCGCTGTAGTAGCGGTAGCCCGTGAAACGATCTGTCTCCGCCGGGGTCAAAAGGCCAATTTCGTCGTAGTGCCGTAGCATGCGGATGCTGACTCTTGAGAGTTTTGAAAAATCACCTATTTTCAGCATGTCGATACCTCACAAATATTTGTGTTTTCCTGAGCTCGCTTTCATTGTAGAGTATACCACGGTGTGAGAGTCAAGAGGGTATTTCACTTTTTTCATTTTGTGCGACACAGTCTATTTCCACAACTCAAAGGAGTAAAGCGCGGCAAGCTCGCCGCTGTGGTGGCTGTCGAGATCAAGGCAGGAACCGAGCTTTTCGTGAAGCTCTGTGAAAAGCGGTGCGCCCTCCGGTGTGTCAAGAAAGTGCCGCACACTGGCGCAGCAGGCGTTGATGTTCGTCTGGTAGGACGCAAAGCGCGGCGAAAGCTCGCGGAGAAGGGCGCTCGCGCCGCTGTCGAAAAACGCGGTTGAAGGACGCGCAAGGTCGGGATAGAGCTTTTTCCACAGAAGCACACTGTTCGGTCTTTTGAGCATTTCGCGGATGCCCAAAACCATCTCCGCCTCAAAAGCAGCGTAGCCGTCCCGGTCTAGCGCCGCGATGCGGTCAACAATGCTACTGTGCAAAACGAAGACCTGCAAGGTCTGCTCGGCGTTGAGCGCATAGAGATAGTCGCGCAGGCGAGCCGTCTCTGGCGTCTGGCTCACGATGATGCCGCGCTGAAGGCGATCCCAGAGAAAACGGCGGTACTCCGTCATCTCCGCGTCGTGCATGAACATACCCCAGAAAAAGCTTGCAAGCAGATACGCATCCACCATGTCGAGCGCCTCGTCCGCCGCGCCGAGCGGGGCCGTTTCGGGCAGCGCCGCCAGGAGGTCCGCGCGCGTTGCCGTCATAGGCAGCTTTTCCAAAAACACGCTCATTGCATGCTCCTGCCGCTCAAGCCGTTTTTTCTGGCGCGAAACGTCTTTCTGCCGCCGGACGATGTAATAGCGCGCGGCATCCGGATGCTCCAAAAGGTTCTTGACCTCCGGTACCGAAAGATCCAGCTCCCGCAAGCGGCGGACGGCACAGAGCGTTTCGATATCTGCCTCCGAAAAGTCAAAATAGGCGTTTTCTCCCTCCGTTTTAGGCGAAACGAGACCCTGCTCGATATAATAATGTATGGCCTTTCTGCTCAGACCCGTGCGTTCCATGGCTTCGCTAATCCGCATAGCGCTGCCTCCAAACCGTTCCCTAGGGAACGCTTTTTACCGGAAAAAGAGGGGCCGAAANNTAGTATAGCCGCCAAAAACGTAAAACGCAAGGACTTTTCCTGTGCACTTTTCCCTGTTGACCGTGCCGCGGCGGGCGGGCTTATCCTTTAGTTGTGAAAAACCGCGAACGACTGACAGGAAAGGACTGTTCATCATGTATGACAAGCTTTTTTCACCCTTTAAAATCAAAGGACTGGAACTCAAAAACCGCGTGATTCTGCCCGCGATGGGCACGCGCTTTTCGGAAAACGGACGCGACGTCACCCGGGAGCTCATCGACTACCATGTCGCCCGCGCGAAGGGCGGCAGCGGCCTCAACATCGTCGAAGTCTCAAGCGTCCATACGCCCTCCGCGCCGCGGCACTTTTTATCCTTGAGCGAGGATCGCTATATTGAGGGCTTCAAAAGGCTCACGGATGCTATCCACGAGGCGGGTGGCAAGGCGGGCGTTCAGCTCTGGCAGGGCGGTCTTGCCGTCGGCATGGATCAGGCGGCGCTCATTTTAGTTCCGAGCGATACGCCGGTCACACCCGAAATAACGCTTCCGGGCATGGACATAGAGCAGATTAAGGAGGTCGTTGACTGCTACGGAAAAGCGGCGGCGCGTGCGGTCGTCGCCGGGTTCGACTGCTTAGAATTTCACTGCGCGCACACCTATCTGCCGCACAGCTTTCTCTCCGGCGGCATCAACCGCCGCGAGGACGAATATGGCGGCAGCTTTGAAAACCGCGCCCGTTTTCCGCTCGAATGCATCCACGCCGTCCGCGCCGCAATGCCGGACGGTATGCCGCTTTTCATGCGTATCGACGCGATGGATGACGATTTGCCCGGCGGCGTCACGATTGAGGAGACCATCGCATTCTGCAAGCTCGCGAAGGACGCGGGCGTCGACGTGCTGGATATTTCGCGCGGCAACTTCCTTGGCGCGGCGCTCAAATATGAGGTTCCACCGGTCGACATTCCTAAGGGCTTCAACATTGAAAACGCCGCGCGCATTCGCAGGGAAACCGGCATGGTCACGGTCGGCGTAGGCCGCATCAACGACCCGGAGCTCGCGGAGGAGCTGTTGGAGGCGGACAAGGTAGATCTTATCGTCATGGGCCGCGCCCAGCTTGCCGATCCCGACTTCTGTGAAAAGGCCCGACAGGGCAACACGGCGGACATCGATTTCTGTGTCGGCTGCGATCAGGGCTGCTACGACGGCTTTGCCGACCTCAACGTCCCGCACATCACCTGCCTGCGCAACCCCGCCGTCGGGCGCGAGGCGGAATGCAGGATTATCAAAACAGACGCGCCGAAAACCGTCCTCATCGCAGGNNCGGCGGCGGCATTGCGGGGCTGGAGGCGGCCATCACGCTGCAAAAGCGCGGGCACAAGCCGATTTTGTGCGAATCCGGGGACACGCTCGGCGGGCAGTTTGCCCTCGCCGGTGAGGCACCGCGCAAGGGCGAAATGAAGGCCGCCGTTCTCGCCATGGCTGAAAAGGCAAAGCGTTTCGGCGTTGAGATACGAATGAACACACCCGTCACGCCGGCGCTTATTAAAGAAATGAAGCCCTACGCCGTTTTTAACTGCATCGGCGCGCTACCGCTCGTGCCGAACATTCCGGGCGTCGAACTGCCGAATGTGCTGGACAGCCACGCGG
>DEMY01000082.1:0-1625 GCA_002359425.1 Clostridiales bacterium UBA2658 | reverse complement strand
AAAGGCTGCAAAGCGATGGTTCTCGAAATGCTGCCGGAATTCTGTGCGGACCTCGGCGCGCCTCGCAAAATTTGCGTGACTGAAAGCGTCTATGCCGCTGGAATCGTCCCTGTGACCGGTGTCACGGTGACAGCCATCGAACAAAACCGCATTCTCGGTGAAAAGGACGGCAAGGCAGTCGAATACCCCTGCGACTGGGCCATTTTAGCCATTGGCGCGAAATCGAGGGATGGAAGCGAGCTACAAAAAGCCTGCTTTGAGAACGGCGCCGCCTACTTCTGTATAGGAGACGCCGCCCGCGCCCGCCGCGCGCTCAACGCGACGCGCGAAGCCTTTGACGCGGCGCTTACCTTTGACAAGCCGGAGGTGTACCGAGACGCAAGCCGCCCGAAAAAGGTCGTCTTTCTTACCGGCGCGAGCGGCACGATGGGACCGGAGACGATGAAGCAGCTCCTTTCACGCGCAAGCCGCTTTCAAGTTCGCGCACTTGTCCGCCCGAGCGAAAAGAACCGGGCGCTTATGAAAAAATTTGCCTGCCCGGCGCTCGACGTTATCTGGGGCGATCTCACAAGCTACGAGGACATCTTAAAGGGCGTCTCCGGCGCGGACTACGTACTGCACATCGGCGCAATGGTCTCCCCCGCTGCCGACCGTGACCCGGAAAAAACGCTTTATACGAACATCGGCTCCACCCTCTCCATCATTAAAGCCATCAAGTCGCAGCCGGACCCGGACAGGGTGCACTTCTGCTACGTCGGCACGGTCGCCATGACCGGCAGCCGCCTCGACCCGGTGCACTGGGGCCGCGTTGGAGACCCGATGAGCCCGTCTATCCACGATTACTACGCGCTCTCGAAGGTGTTCAGCGAGGCGTCAGTCTTTGACTCCGGGCTGAAATACTGGGTCTCTATCCGCCAAACCGGCCAGCATCCCTCCGCTGAAGGCGCGGAAAAAGAACCAATCATTTTTCATCAGCCGCCAAACAACGTGCTCGAATGGAGCACAGCAATCGAATCCGGCGTATGCATGGCGAACCTCTGCGAGGACTGGGTGCCGGAGAGCTTCTGGCGCAAGGCCTACAACCTTTCAAGCGGCTCGAAGTGGCGGCTGACCTGCTGGGAGCTTGTAAATTTGCAGATGCAGCCGCTGGGCATCAAATTTGAAGACATTTTTGACGTTCAGAAAATGGCGCGCTTTAACTTCCACGGCCAGTGGTACACGGACGCGGACGCGCTTAACGACATTCTCCACTTCCGCTGCGTCGATTTTGACGACTACTGGGCAGGCGTCCACGCGGAGCTTGAAGCCTATCTTGCAAATCCGCTCATCCGCCTGATGCTGCCGGACGCCGCCGAGCTCAAGGCCGGAAACGAGGAAGTCGCAAAAAAACGCATGGGTCCGCGGTGGATGCTCGATAACGATGAGACCGACTGGATCAATGCTTTTTTCGGCAGTAAAGAAAAGCAAGCGGCCATCCCGAGCGTCGCGGATGGCTACCGGCTCTATCGCCCAGACGACAGCCATCCAACGAAGCTTGACCATGGCTGGGACGAGACGAAAAAGCTCTCCGCGCTTACGAAACCAGAGCTTGACAAAGCGGCGGCCTTCCGTGGCGGGGAATGTCT
>DEMY01000085.1:21627-23918 GCA_002359425.1 Clostridiales bacterium UBA2658 | reverse complement strand
GCGGCCAGCAGCAGCGCGTCGGTATCGCGAGGGCGCTGGCGGTCGAGCCGGAGTTCATTGTCTGCGACGAACCAATCTCTGCACTTGACGTTTCGATCCAGTCGCAGATCGTTAACATGCTCGAGGATATGCAGGAGCAGCGCGGCCTGACCTATCTCTTCATCGCGCACGACATCTCTGTCGTTCGCCACATCTCCAACCGTATCGGCGTCATGTATCTTGGTTCACTCGTTGAGCTGGGCGAGAGCTATGAGCTTAATAAGCACCCGCTTCACCCTTACACGAAAACGCTGCTTTCGGCGGTCCCGGTACCGGACCCGCAGGTCAACCGAACGCGCAAGCGCATTGTCCTCGAAGGCGACATTCCAAGCCCCATGAACCCACCCACCGGTTGCCGTTTCCACACCCGCTGTCCTTTTGCGACCGCAGAGTGCAGTGAGAGCATCCCCGAATTCAAGGAATACGACAAGGGGCACTGGGCCGCTTGCCATCATATTGGTTAACGTATATCATGAGAGACCGCTGAAAGCGGTCTCTCATTTTGCTTCCTATATGAAATGTCTCTATAATTCGCTTTCTTTTTCTTAAAATCACCGTTGACAGGTTCGCTCGCTTGTGGTAACATATCACGAAATGAGCGAAAGCGAGGTCAGCCGATGAAAAGCCTCATCCGCGGTGCACGCGTGTATGAAAATAGCGCGTTTTTTAAAAAAGATGTTTTGATCGAGGACGGCAGGGTTTCCGCCATTGCCGCTGATGTTCCGTTTGTTCCCGGAACCACTGTTTTTAAATTTGATAACTGTTTTGTTTTTCCCGGTTTCACAGATGTTCATGTTCATCTGCGAGAGCCGGGTTTTTCTTATAAGGAGACTGTTGCGTCAGGAACGATGGCGGCGGCGCGCGGGGGCTATACGAACANNATCCCGTGCCGGACAGTGCGGAGCACCTAAGACCGGAGCTTGACGCGATCAAAAGAGACGCGCATATACATGTTTTCCCATACGCCAGCATCACGGCAGGGGAAACAGGCCAAATGCTCTCTGATATGGATGCCCTCGCGCCGGAAATCTGCGCTTTTTCGGACGACGGAGTCGGCGTGCAGTCGGACGAGCTGATGGAAAAAGCCATGCGCAAAGCCAAGGCGCTCGGCAAGCCGATTGTTGCGCACTGCGAAGTAAACGCGCTTTTAAACGGCGGCTGCATCCACGAGGGAGCGTATGCGCGTGCGCATGGGCTACCCGGCATCTCCTCCGAAAGCGAGTGGCGCATGATTGAGCGCGACCTCGATTTGGTTCGTAAAACCGGCTGCGCCTATCACGTCTGTCATATCTCAACAAAAGAGAGCGTTGAACGCATCCGCAAGGCCAAAGAGGAGGGGCTTCCCGTAAGCTGTGAAACGGCCCCGCACTACCTGACCCTCTGCGACGAAGATTTAAAGGACGACGGACGCTTCAAAATGAATCCGCCCATTCGCTCCCGCGCCGACCACGACGCGCTGATTGCAGGCGTGCAAGACGGAACGGTTGACATAATTGCAACCGACCACGCGCCGCACACGGCGGCAGAAAAGGCCGGCGGACTGCGAAACGCGAAAAACGGCGTCGTTGGACTTGAAACAGCATTTCCGGTATTGTATACGGAGCTTGTAAAGCCGGGGACCATTTCCCTTGAAAAACTTATCGATTTGCTGCATGGCGCACCGTTGCGCCGCTTTGGGATCGGAACGGCGCTTGCGGTCGGTAATCCCGCGGATTTGACCGTTTTTGACCTAAGCGGCAAGTATACAGTTGAGCCGGCGGAGTTTCAGTCGCTGGGCCGCGCAACGCCGTTTAAGGGCTGGCGCGTGAATGGCCGCTGCCTCATGACCATGGTCGCGGGTGAGCCGGTTTGGAGAGAGGACATTTAATGGAACGACAGATTTTCNNTGAACGAAGGGCTAACCGATCAGGTTTACATAATTGAATTGCAGGGTGACACCAAAGCCATCGCCGCGCCGGGCCAGTTCGTGAACGTCGAGCTGCCGGGCCGCTATCTGCGCCGCCCCATTTCGGTCTGCGACGTCGCGGGGGATACTCTAACGCTGGTATACAAGGTAGTCGGCACTGGCACGGAGCAAATGAGCAAATTGCAGCCCGGCGAAACGCTGGATATACTGACGGGGCTGGGAAACGGTTACGACCTTTCAAAGTGCGGCATGCATCCTTTGCTCCTCGCCGGAGGCGTCGGCGCACCGCCTTTATATCTACTCGCAAAGCGGCTCATTGCAGCCGGAAAGACGCCGAAGGTCATTT
>DEMY01000085.1:19821-21591 GCA_002359425.1 Clostridiales bacterium UBA2658 | reverse complement strand
GCGGTCTACTATGCGTCCGCAACGGACGGGCAATTCAGCTTTGAGCGGCGCATGGGCTGCGGCTGCGGAGCCTGTATGGGCTGTTCAATCGAAACGAAAATCGGCCCAAAGCGCGTCTGCAAGGACGGCCCGGTCTTTGAGAAAGGGGATATCATATGGTGAAAACGGCAGTCACGCTCAGCGGCGTCAAGCTCAAAAACCCGGTCATTCCCGCGAGCGGCACCTTTGGTTTTGGGCGGGAGTTTGCGGAGCTTTATGACCTTAACTGCCTTGGAAGCATTGCAACCAAAGGCACAACGGTCTCTCCTCGCTTCGGAAACCCAACGCCGCGCATTGCGGAAGCGCCGGACGGAATGGTGAACTCCGTCGGTCTGCAAAATCCGGGGCTGGACGCCGTGATCTGCGAGGAGCTGCCGCATTTGGCAATGCTTTTCGACGGACCGGTCGTTGCGAACATCAGCGGCTTTTCGGTGGACGAGTATATGCAGTGTGCGCGGGCAATGGACAAAATACCGAACGTCGGCATTCTGGAAGTCAACGTGAGCTGCCCGAACGTTCATGGCGGCGGCATGGCCTTCGGCACCGACCCGAAGTGCGCGGCAGAGGTCACAAAGGCGGTAAAGGACGCGACGGCAAAACCGGTTTACATAAAATTAAGTCCCAACGTCACCGATATTGCTGCAATCGCGAAAGCCTGCGAGGACGCGGGGGCGGACGGGCTGTGTCTCATTAACACGCTTCTTGCCATGCGCATCGACCTCAAAGCAAAAAAACCGGTTCTGGCAAACACCTTCGGAGGGCTTTCCGGCCCGGCGGTTTTCCCGGTGGCGCTGCGAATGGTCTGGCAGGTGTATGAAGCCGTCAAAATTCCGATCATCGGCATGGGCGGCGTCTCCTCGGCGGAGGACGTCATCGAAATGCTGCTCGCGGGCGCGACGGCGGTCGAGGTCGGCGCTGCGAATTTAAAAAATCCATGGGCCGCGAAGGAAATCGTCGAAGCGCTGCCCGCCGCCATGGAAAAATACAAAATCGACAATTTATCGGACATCATAGGAGGTGCGCACGAATGGCAAAGGATGTGATCATCGCCTGCGACTTCGCGGGCCGGGAGGAAACGCTGGCTTTCCTCGACAAATTTGAGGGCCGCAAGCCCTTTGTGAAGATCGGCATGGAGCTTTTTTACGCGGAAGGGCCGGACATTGTGCGCGAAATTAAGGCGCGCGGCCATAAAATTTTTCTTGACCTCAAGCTGCACGACATTCCGAACACGGTGAAAAAATCTATGGCTGTGCTCGCAAAGCTCAACGTTGACATGGTAAACGTTCACGCTTCGGGCACATCCGACATGATGCGCGCGGCGCTCGATGGACTCACAAGACCGGACGGCTCGCGCCCGCTTCTGATCGCGGTGACGCAGCTCACTTCGACAAGCGAGGAGCGGATGCAAAAGGAGTTGCTCATTTCGGAAAGTCTGCCGGAAACAGTCCTGCGCTACGCCGAAAACGCGAAAAATTCCGGTCTCGACGGCGTCGTGTGCTCGCCGCTGGAGGCTGGGAGTGTCAAGGCGCGGTGCGGCGCAGAATTTCTGACCGTCACCCCCGGCGTCCGTTTTGCAGACAGCGCATCCGACGACCAGTCCCGCATCGCGACGCCGGAAAAAGCCCGCGCGCTCGGCAGCGACTATATCGTCGTCGGTCGTCCCATCACACAGGCGCAGGACCCTGTTGCCGCCTATGAAAAATGTTTAAAAGCCTTTTTAAATGCGTAAAT
>DEMY01000085.1:1343-19808 GCA_002359425.1 Clostridiales bacterium UBA2658 | reverse complement strand
AACCGCCTGACGCTGACCGCCCCAGAGGTCAGAACGCAGATTGAAACCGTGCTGTCCGAAACCGTCAAGGAGAAGTTCCCGGAGGCCGAAGCGCTTTTCGGCACCAGCACCGCCGGCATCGCGCACGCCGCCATTGTCGGACATCTGCTCGGAATGCCGATGGGCTACGTTCGTGGCAGCGCAAAGGACCATGGACGCAAAAATCAAATTGAGGGCAGGCTCGCAAAAGGGGAGAAGGTCGTCGTTGTCGAGGACCTCATTTCGACCGGCGGCAGCGTCTGCGAGGTTGTGGATGTTCTGCGAGAGGCGGGCGCGGAGGTGTTGGGCATTGTATCCATCTTCACCTACGGTATGAAAAAAAGGACTAGACCGCATGCGGGACGAAAACATCACAAATTACAGCATGACGAACCTCGACGAGCTGTCCGCCGTTGCGGCTGCGGACGGACGCATTTCCGAAACGGACATCCGTCGCATCCTTCAATTCCGCGACGACCCGTCGGACGAAAGCTGGATCTCGGGAGGCGCAAAATGAAAGACCTTATCAGCATTTCGGACCTCTCCACGGGAGAAATTCAGGAACTGATCGACACCGCGCAGAACATCATAGCTGACCCGGATAAATACTGCGAAAAATGTCACAGAAAAAAGCTCGCGACGCTCTTTTTTGAGCCATCGACGCGCACGCGCTTGAGCTTTGAAGCGGCCATGCTCGAGCTTGGCGGCAGCGTTCTCGGCTTCTCGGAGGCGCAGAGCTCAAGCGCCTCGAAGGGCGAGAGCGTTGCGGACANNAGCCATGCGCCATCCGAAAGAGGGCGCGCCTTTGGTGGCCGCAAAGGCGGCTTCGATCCCGGTTATCAACGCGGGCGACGGCGGCCACAATCACCCGACCCAGACGCTCACAGACCTTCTCACCATCTACCGCGAAAAGGGCCGCTTTGACCACCTGACCATCGGCTTTTGCGGCGACCTGAAATTTGGCCGCACGGTCCACTCGCTCATCTCCGCCATGTCGCGCTACGAGGGTGTACAGTTCGTGCTTATCTCCCCGGAGGAGCTGCGCGTGCCGGACTACATCAAAACCGACGTTTTAGAGAAAAACAGCATCCCGTATAAAGAAACGAGCAACTGGGACGACATGCTGGACCTTGACATTCTCTACATGACCCGCGTCCAACGCGAGCGCTTTTTTAACGAGGCAGACTACCTCCGTCTGCGCGACGTGTTTATCCTGACGACGGAAAAGCTAACATCTGCAAAACCCGATCTCACAATCATGCATCCGCTGCCACGCGTCAACGAGATAGAGCGCGCCGTGGACGACGACCCGCGCGCGGCGTACTTTAAGCAGGTGCTAAACGGCAAATATATCCGTATGGCGCTCATCTTGAAGCTTTTGGGCATCGAATAAGAAAGGCGGGAGCATTATGACGATAGACTCTGTCAAAAACGGCATCGTACTCGACCACATCGAAGCGGGCAAGAGCATGGACATCTACAATATCCTTGACCTTTCAAAGCTCGATTGTCAGGTCGCCATCATCAAAAACGCCTCCAGCCGAAAAGAGGGACACAAGGACATTATCAAGATCGACTCGCTGATTGATATCAACCTTGACGTTCTGGGCTACATCGACCCGGGCATCACGGTGAACATCGTGAAGGATGGACAGATCGTTGAAAAGCGCCATCTGTCGCTTCCAAACGTGGTGCAGGACGTTTTAAAATGCAAAAATCCGCGCTGCATCACCTCCGTCGAGCAGGAGCTGCCGCACGTCTTCCGGCTTACCGACCGCGAGCACGGCGTTTACCGCTGCGTCTACTGCGAGGCTCCCGCGAAGCGGGAGGAAAATTGACTCCGTAGACTAACTATAAAAACGCGACGTCCGGTTCAAAACCGGGCGCCGCGTTTTCACTGATACCTCTTTCAAGTTTAAGCTGCTTTGGGGTAGAGAATGTCCAGCAGATTGCCGCCATCCGTGTTCACCTTGTTTGCAGCGGCCATGACTTCACCCATCGTTTTCAGTGCGGCGCTGCCGCCCGTCATATCAACAAGGCAAACATTGCCGACCGTGTCCGCGACGAAATAATAGCCCTTGACCTCTATAACGGCCTTTGCGTTGCCGTCTAGACGCCCGGCAGCGTATTCATACGCGCCGGCGCANNGATCCGGCCTGGTCGCTGACAGTCGCTTCGCCGTCCGCACCTGCATCAATCCAAAAAATTCCGATTGGATTGGTTCCTACGTGCGCGATCATCTGCCACGCGGTGAGCTGCAATTCGTTTTCATAGTTCTCGTCCGCGCTCGTTGCCGAAACGGTGGAAAGAACGGGCATCGGCTGGATAAGCGTCGCACTTTTAATCTCCTCGTCGGTGACTTTTGTATTGATAAGCGTCGATTTGTGGCTGATCAGAAAATCTGCCACCTCACTGTCATAGACCGCTTTCATTGCTTCAACCGGCGCTGTTTCGGGCACCTTGAGCTTTTCGAGAAGCGCCTGCGTCTGCCCCTGCCGGTCAAGGCCGCTTTTCAGGAGGACTGCCGCAACGGCGAGCACGACCACAGTGGCCGCTATAATCAAAATCCGCTTTTTCATTCTATGTTTTATTCCTTTCTTTCATGGGCATTGGCGCGCTGCCCGGGGGATTCACCGGGACGTTCCATATCATACCGTAGAAGCGCGAGATTTTCAAGAGCCGCGTCGGAAAAAGTGAAGGCGCGCCGCTCGTCGTTCTCTCAGCCGAAAACCGCGTAGCCCTGCGGCGCGACGGCAAGCGAGCCAGGCCGGCGCTCGCAGCCAAAGGATAAAACAATCTGCGTGTTGCTCAAAACGGGCAGCTCCGCTGTTTCCGATCCCATGTTTGCCACAACACAAAGACTTTTTCCGCTTTTATACCGCTGGAATGCAAAAAAACCATTTTCCGCTTTGACGGTATGGTAACTGCCGCCGGCAAAGACTGCGTTTTCGCGACGGAGACGGATGAGCGAGCGATACCAGTCCATGATTTCCGCGTCCTCATGATCCCACGGATAACAGCGGCGGGAAAACGGGTCCTCGCAGCCCTCGAGTCCGGCCTCGTCGCCGTAATAGACGCAGGGAACGCCGGGGAGGGTGAACTGTAAAAGCGTCGCGACGCGGTTCAATGCCTTCACTTTTTGAAGCTGCTCCGGCGTGAGCTTTGCAGTCGCGCGTACGTCCTCGCTTTCCCACTCATTGCCGGAAAGGAGCGTCAGGATACGCCAGGTGTCGTGCGTCGAAAGACTGTTCATGAGGCAATCGAGCGCGGGCTTTGGATAGTTTTCGACAAGCGTTTCGACCGCTTCGCGCAGGGCGTTTGCGTCGCCAGTGAAGGCATAGTTCAAAATGGCGGTGCGGAAAGGATAATTCATCGCCCCGTCCAGCTCCGCGCCCTCAAAATAGTGGCGGCGCTCGCCGTAGGCGACTTTGTTCGAGGCGTCCTCCCAGACTTCGCCAATCCAAAGCGCATCCGGTTTCGCTGCCTTAACATGGGTGCGGATCGCCTCCATCATTCCGTTCGATAGCTCGTCCACAACATCCAGCCGCCAGCCGGAAGCGCCGAGCGCCATCCATTTTTGCAAAACGCCATCCGCACCGCAGATAAAGTTGCGAAAAGCCANNATGCGGCAGGGACGAGACGCCCCACCACGCGTCGTACTTTTCCGGCCACTCCCAAAAGCGGAACCAGTCATAATAGGGCGAGTCCTTACTCTGGTAAGCGCCGGCGCTGTCGTAATGTCCGTATTTATTGAAATATATAGAGTCGTCGCCCGTGTGGTTGAAAACGCCGTCCAAAAGCACGCGGATGCCGCGCTGTCCCGATTCCGTGCAGAGTTTTTGAAAGGTATCCTCGTCGCCGAAGGCCGGATCTATTTTCATGTAATCGCCCGTATCATATTTGTGGTTCGATGAAGCGTCAAAGATGGGGTTTAGATAGATGCAAGTGACGCCTAACTCCGCAAGGTACGGGAGCTTTTCGATGACGCCGTCGAGATCGCCGCCGAAAAAGTCGTTTCTACGCGTTACGCCGTCCGCGTCCGGCGCGTATTTCGGAACGCCGCCCCAGTCTTTTCGCACGATGCTGCCGGGACGGGCGGGGTGATTTCCTGCCTTATGAAAGCNNAAGCATACACGGAAAGTTGCCAGAATAGGGGTTCGGCCTCCGTAAGCGCCGCGCCGTTTTCAGTCTTTGAAACAAGGCGCGAACCCTCCGCCGTTTCAAGCCGAAAACCGTACCACCAAAGGCCCGGCGCTCCGGCTCTGAAGCTGCCCTCGAAGCGGTCAAAGCCCTTTTCGCTCCAGACCTTTTCGAGCAGAAGCTCCGTTTCCGTCCCGTCTGCGTCACTGTGGAGAACAAGACGAACCTTTTCGGCCTTCAGCGCGCAAACCGTGCGCAGACCAACACGGATCGTTTCGCCGGACTTTACCGCCCCGAACGGAAGCTTGTCGAGTCCGGAGCGCGAATTGAATAAAACGTCTTTCATTGCAGCGTCTCCTTTCACATTGGATTTTGGCTTCTTCTATTATAAACGATACGACACGCGGCGGCAACGCCGAATTCGATTTGGAGTGATTTTATGACAAAAGAACAGATACTCACGATGTGTGACCACACCGTCCTGCGCCCAGAAGCAGATTTTAGCGAGATTGCGGACAACTGCCGACTTACAATGCACTTTAACTGCGCCTCCATGTGCCTGCCGCCCTGCTATGTCGCGCCTGCGCGTCAGATGTTCGGGGACGATTTGCGTATCACGACCGTCGTCGGCTTTCCGAACGGTTACTGCGACACCGCGACGAAAGCGTATGAAGCGCTGCACCTCATTAACGAGGGTGCTGACGAAATAGACGCCGTCATCAACATCGGCTGGGTCCGCGCGGGAAACTACAAGGACGTTGCTGAGGAGCTGCGTCACCTGCGCCGTCAGACAAAGGATCACATTTTAAAAATCATCGTCGAGACCTCGAAGTTGCCGATTCCCATTTTGCGAGAGGTCTGCCGTATCGTGTCCGATTCGGGCGCAGACTTTATAAAGACCTCCACAGGCTTTGCCGAGCGCGGTGCGACGGTGGTTGNNCACGAAGATCAAGGCAGCCGGCGGTATCCGCACATTTGAGGATGCCGAAGCGCTCATCGCGGCCGGAGCCGACCGTCTCGGCACAAGCCGTCTCGTCCAGCTCATGCTGCCGGATATTACGGTCAAAGAAGAAGAGGACGATGAAAAGAAACGGAGATAGGGCCTACCGCGCCGTGCTGGGCAGGTATGACTATCTTCTCTGGATCAGTATCATTCTTGCTTTCGGAACGAAGCTTCTGAACGCCGCCGTTTACCTGTCCTCAAAAACGGAACTGACGCTTTATTCCTCTGCCGGTTTCCTGCTTGCGCTCTATATCTGCCTCGCCTACGGAAGATATCTCAAAAGAAAGTAAAAAAATCTTGACAAAATGCTTTTGCGCTGATAATATACTAAGGTAAAACAAAGTAGGTTCGGTTGGTGTCCGTCCTCACCCCGCCGCAAGTGGCGAACGGGGTCAATATATCCAGCAGCGCCCGTAGCATCGGCTGCGGAAGGTTCTGTGTAGGATTGCGGGTGCCATTGCATCCGCATTTACTTTTATCCGGGCTAAAAACCCGGTCATGCTTGGAGGTGTCCCACTATCGCAAACATAGCTCATCAGATCAACGAGGAGATCCAAGACAAGGAAGTCCGTCTCATCAGCGAGACCGGCGAGCAGCTCGGCGTCATGCCGTTGCAGCAGGCCATGGATATCGCTGTTGAAAAAGACNNGATCCGTCCGTCTGTAAGATTATGGATTATGGCAAGTTCCGTTTTGAGCAGTCGAAGAAAGAGAAGGAAGCTAAGAAGAACCAGCACATCGTCGAAGTCAAGGAAATCCGTATGTCTCCCGGCATCGGTGAAAATGACTTCAACGTGAAGCTCAAGAACGCGCAGAAGTTTCTTGCCGACGGCGACCGGGTAAAGGTTTCCGTACGTTTCCGCGGCAGAGAAATGGCCCACACCTATTTGGGTGAGGAATTGTTGCGCCAATTTTCGGAAAAGTGCTCGGAGATCGCCGCGCTCGATAAGGAACCAAAGCTCGAAGGGCGCAACATGTCTATGTTCCTGTCACCGAAAGCATCCGCACAGAACAAATAACGAATCAAAGGAGAACCCGATATGCCGAAAGTTAAGACTCACAGCGCCTCAAAAAAGAGATTTAACCTTACCAAGTCCGGCAAGGTAAAGCGTTCGCACGCTTACAAATCGCATCTTTTGAACGGCCACGGCAAGACAACAAAGATTAAAAGACGCCTCCGCAAGGGCGCTTATGCCGATTCGACCAACGAAGCGACGATTAAGCGCATGATTCCCTATAAATAAGGAGGTACTTTAAAAATGGCTAGAGTTAAAGGCGCGATGATGACGCGCAAAAGAAGAAATAAAGTTCTCGGGATGGCCAAGGGCTATTGGGGTGCCAAATCCACCCACTACAAAATGGCCAATCAGGCTGTTATGAAATCCCTCACCTATGCTTACGTCGGTCGTAAGCAGAAGAAGCGCGATTTCCGCAAGCTCTGGATTACCCGTATCAGCGCCGGCTGCAAGCAGAACGGCATGAACTACTCCACCTTTATGCACGGCCTCAAGCTCGCCGGTATCGACATGAACCGCAAGATGCTTTCTGAGACCGCCATCTACGACCCGGAAGCTTTCACCGCCCTCACCGAGACGGCAAAGAAAGCGCTCAAGGCGTAAACTGAAAACCTTTAAGCGGACGCCCTCGGCTGTCCGCTTTTTATTTTTGTTTTGAAGCGGGTGGATGAAACTTGATCGAACTGAACGTATCGGAACTAAAGGAAAACGCAAAGCAACTGCGCGCAGGGGACAGAGTTCTGCTCTCCGGTGCCGTCTACACGGCGCGGGACGCTGCGCACAAGCGGCTTTTCGAGCTTTTGGACAAAGGTGGGCCGCTGCCCTTTGACCTGCATGGCGCAGTGATCTACTACACTGGGCCGACGCCCGCGCAAAACGGCCGCCCCGTCGGCTCCTGCGGTCCGACAACCTCCATCCGCATGGATAAATTCACGCCGCGGCTTCTTTCTCTCGGCCTCGCCGGCATCATCGGAAAGGGCGAAAGGGGAGAGGCAGTCTGCGCTTCCATCGTCGAAAACAAGGCCGTCTATTTCAGCGCCATCGGCGGCGCGGGGGCACTCATGGCAAGCGCGGTCGTCTCGGCGGAAGAAATTGCGTTCCATGACCTCGGTTGCGAGTCCATAAAGCGTCTCACCGTCGAAAAACTTCCCCTCACCGTCGGGATTGATTGCGGCGGCGGGAATCTCTTTCGCGATGAGAAGAAAAAGTATAGAAGCATCTGAGCCGCCAAACAACTATCCTCAACGAACGCTATTTCAAAACGGATGTAAAATCTGCATCCGTTTTTTATATCCGGCCTATTGACAAAAGAACTGTAGCATGTTATTCTTAAATTGAAAGTTAGGTAGCTCTAACTCCAATGTGCGACACAGAATGAAAGAGATCAAACGGAGGAGGAAATTATATGAAAACACTTAAAAATGTAAGCGTCGGCGGTAATGCCACTGTTGTAAAACTCCATGGGGAAGGCGCGGTTCGACGCCGTATCATGGATATGGGCGTCACGAAGGGGGCAAACGTCTATGTCCGCAAAGTCGCCCCACTCGGAGATCCCATTGAAATAACGGTTCGCGGTTACGAGCTCTCCGTCCGTAAGTCGGACGCCGCGATAATCGAAGTCCAGTGAGGCGAAAGCCAAGCTGGAAATGATTCATTCTTCGATTAGTCGTATCTAATTACATTTATTAACTATTGGAGGATAACCGTATGACCGTCAAAATCGCTCTTGCCGGAAACCCGAATTGCGGCAAGACGACCATGTTCAACGCGCTGACCGGCAGCAACCAGTATGTCGGCAACTGGCCGGGCGTTACCGTTGAAAAAAAGGAAGGGCGGCTCAAGACTGATAAGGACGTCGTCATTCAGGATTTGCCCGGTATCTATTCGCTCTCTCCCTATACGCTTGAGGAGGTCGTCGCGCGAAACTATCTTGTCTCCGACAAGCCGGACGCGATTTTGGACATCGTGGATGCGACGAATATTGAGCGGAATTTATATCTCACAACGCAGATGATCGAGCTTGGCATCCCGGTGGTCATCGCGCTCAATATGTTCGACGTCGTGCGGAAAAACGGCGATCAGATCGACCTTGAAGCGCTTGGCAAAGCCCTCGGCTGCAAGGTTTTCGAGACCTCGGCTCTCAAAAACGAGGGCTTAAACGAGGCCGCCGCCTATGCTGTCGAGATTGCCAAGAAAGGCACGCACGCCAAGAATCCGCCCGTCTTCCGCGGCAGCGTGGAGCACGCCATCGCCCATATCGAGGAGTCGGTCGAGGGCAGGGTGGACCCGCGCTACCTCCGCTGGTATGCCGTCAAGGTCTTTGAGCGCGACAAGGAGGTTTTGAAAGAACTGAACCTCAGCAATGCAGAATGGCAGCACATCGACGGGCATATAAAAGATTGTGAAGAAGAGATGGACGACGATGCGGAAAGCATCATCACCATCGAACGCTACGACTACATCGAAAAGCTCGTCGCCTCCTGCGTTATCAAAAAAGACCGCGGCAAGGCTTCCCCCTCCGACCGAATTGACAGCATCGTCACAAATCGCTTTCTTGCTTTGCCAATCTTCGCCTGCATTATGTTCCTCGTTTACTACATCTCCATCAGCACGCTCGGAAGCTGGGCCTCGACATGGGTCAAGGATACGCTTTTCAACGGCATCATTGCGGGCAGTCTCTCCAACACCTTCGCGGCCACCAATGTCGCGCCGTGGCTCTCTGGGCTGGTAATTGAGGGCATCGTCGCGGGCGTCGGCTCCGTTTTGAGCTTTCTTCCGCAGATGATTTTGCTGTTTTTAATGCTCTCCATTCTGGAGGACATCGGCTACATGTCCCGCATCGCGTTCATCATGGATAAGATTTTTCGCCGCTTCGGTCTTTCGGGCAAAAGCTTCATCCCGATGCTGATCGGCTCCGGCTGTTCAGTGCCGGGCATTATGGCCTCGCGCACCATTGAAAACGAGCGCGACCGGCGTATGACCATCATGACGACCGCATTCATTCCCTGCGGCGCGAAAATGCCGTTTGTCGGCCTCATCGCGGGCGCGCTTTTCGGCGGCTCCGGCTGGGTCGCGACGAGCGCCTACTTCATTGGCGTCGCGGCAGTCATCCTCTCCGGCATTCTGCTCAAAAAGACAAAACCCTTCGCGGGCGACGAGGCCCCATTTGTCATGGAACTGCCGCCCTACCATCCGCCGCTCGGCGGAAACGTCTACCGCGCGACGTGGGAGCGCACCTCGTCATTTGTTAAAAAGGCCGGCACCATCATTTTAGCGTCCTCCGTCGTTCTCTGGTTTTTACAGGCGTTCGGCAATAACGGCGGCGCTCTTGGCATGATCGAGGACAACAACCAGAGCCTTCTTGCCTACATAGGCCGCTTCATTGCGCCGATCTTCGTGCCGCTCGGCTTCGGTCACTGGCAGGCGGCAGTCGCGAGCATTTCGGGCGTGCTTGCAAAAGAAAACATCGTCGCGTCCTTCGGCATTTTTTATGGGGTCACGGACGCCGCGTCGAACGGCAGTGCCTACTGGACAAAGCTTGCCGCCGACTTCACGGGACTTTCGGCCTATAGCTTCATGATCTTCAACCTTCTGTGCGCTCCGTGCTTTGCGGCCATGGGCGCTATCCACAGAGAAATGAACGACAAGACATGGACTTGGGCCGCGATCAGCTACATGTGCGTGTTTGCGTACATGGTCAGTCTCATCGTCAACCAGCTTGGAACGCTTTTGCAGACCGGCGCGTTCACAGCGGGAACAGTCGTTGCGTTCATATTGCTCGCTGGTCTTGTGTACCTTGTCGTTCGTCCGAACCCCTATCAAAAGAAACTCGCGGCAAATTGAAAATTTAAAAGTGGGTGATACCGTGCTTGCTTTCCTTCAGGAAAACCTTGCGAATATTATCGTCGGCTCGATCGTTGTGTTCGTCCTTGTTCTGGCCGTGCGGCATCTTGTCAAAAACAAGCGCAGCCTGAATTGCTCCTGCGGCGACTGCGGAAGCTGCGCCAGCAGCGGCGTGTGCAGCATTCACAAACAGGAGCAAAACCAAAAAGCCGCCGAAAATATCCACATCAAAAAGAGAAAATAGAAAACGGGCCGGCGTGAAAAAACACGCCGGTCCTCTTTTTGTCATGGCAAGCTCTTTCACCATATAATGAATGATAGCAAATTGCATTGTTCAGAGACTTCAAAATTCAATTTATTATGCACAATTCGCAAAATTGCCTGTTTACCTTGCAAAGATGAAAAATCAGTCTTATAATAATTGCAGTTTGAGTTTTTGTTTTGAGTATAAATTGGAAGGTGCGTCAGATGAAAGAACTGTCGAGAATTGCCGGAGAAGTCAGAGCTTCGACCACGCTCGCCGTGGACTCGCTCGCCAAACAAATGCAGGCCGAAGGAAAGGACGTCATTGGCTTTGGCACTGGCGAGCCGGATTTCGACACGCCCGATAACATAAAAGCGGCCGCAATCAAAGCCATCGAAGATGGCAAGACGAAATATACGCCCGCCGCCGGTCTCATAGACTTGCGCAAAGCCGTCGCCGCGCGTTTAAAGCTCGACCTCGATTACGACTACGATTACACACAAATCACGATCGCGAGCGGCGCGAAGCACAGCGTCTTTATCGCGCTCATGGCCATCATAAATTACGGGGACGAGGTCATTTTGCCCGCGCCCTACTGGGTCAGCTACTACGAAATGATCCGCATGTCCGGCGGCGTGCCGCTGATCGTCGCGGCGGGGGAAGAGCAGAATTTCAAGATTACCCCCGAGCAGCTCGAAAAGGCTGTCGGCAAGCGCACGAAAGCCATCATCCTCAACAACCCCTCGAACCCAACGGGCATGCTCTACACAAAAGCGGAGCTGGAGGGCATCGCGGAGGTTTGCAAGAAATACGACCTTTACGTCATTTCGGACGAAATTTATTTCAGCCTCGTTTACGACGATAAGGAGTTTACGAGCTTCGCGTCTCTCTCGCAGGACGCCTACGAGCGCACGATCCTTATTAACGGCGTTTCAAAGTCCTATGCAATGACCGGCTGGCGCATCGGGTACGCCGCGGCCAACAAGCAGATTTCCAAGGTCATGGCGAACTATCTCAGTCATTCCACCGGTGCGCCCGGCACTATGAACCAGTACGCCGCCATTGAAGCGCTCTCCGGCCCGCAGGATGGAACGGAGGCCATGCGTAAGGTCTTTGAGGTACGCAGAAACTACATCGTCAAGCGCATCAACGAAATTCCCGGCGTGAGCTGCATCGTGCCGGACGGCGCGTTTTACGTCATGATGAACATTCAGCAGCTCGTCGGCAAAACGCTCGGCGGCAGACTCATCGAAAACGACGACGACTTCGCGGTCGCGTTTTTGGAGGGGGGCCATGTTGCCGTTGTGCCGTGCTCCGGCTTTGGTGCGCCTGGCTTTGTCCGCTGGACCTATGCCGCGTCCATGGAAAATATCCGCGAGGGCCTCAATAGACTTGAAAAATTTTTGCAGGAATAATACAATAGGGGGACGGAAAAAAACGCCGTCCCCCTTTTTTCATGCCGTCACGAAATCCGCTAAGGCATACAAGGCGGCGTTTTGTTTTGCCGCGCGGTGATTTACTGAATACGAAAGGAACCGAAATCATGACGAAAGACAGCTACGAAAGCCCTCTGTGCTCTCGCTATGCGAGCCGGGAGATGCAGTATATTTTCTCCCCGGATAAAAAGTTCACAACCTGGCACCGTCTCTGGATTGCGCTCGCGCGCGCAGAGATGCAGCTTGGCCTTCCCGTGACGCAGGAGCAGATCGACGAGATGGAGGCACATAAGGCCNNTTGCTACGTTGGCGACAACACAGACGTCATTCTGATGAAAGAGGCGCTGGAGCTTGTCCGCAAGGAGCTGGTGAACACCATCAACCGGCTTTCCGTTTTTGCGGATACCTACAAGGATGTGCCGACCCTCGGCTTCACGCACTTTCAGCCCGCCCAGCTTACGACCGTCGGCAAGCGCGCAACGCTGTGGGTAAACGAGCTTCTCATGGATCTCAACGAGGTGGACTACCGCATTTCAACGCTCAAGCTTTTAGGCTCCAAGGGCACAACCGGCACGCAGGCAAGCTTTCTGGAGCTATTCGACGGGGACGACGAAAAGTGCAGGCAGCTTGAGCAGATGATTGCCCGGGAAATGGGTTTTGCTGCCTGTGTCCCCGTTTCGGGCCAGACCTATTCGCGCAAGATGGACGCGCTCGTCTTATCAACCCTTTCCGGCATCGCACAGAGCGCGGGCAAATTTGCGACCGACATGCGGCTTTTGTCGCACCTCAAGGAGTGCGAGGAACCGTTCGAGCAAAACCAAATCGGCTCGTCCGCCATGCCCTACAAGCGCAACCCTATGCGCTGTGAACGCATCTGCTCGCTTTCGCGCTATGTCATTCTGGACGCCGAAAACCCCGCCATGACCGCCTACAACCAGTGGTTTGAGCGCACGCTGGACGACTCGGCGAATAAGCGCATTTCCGTTCCCGAAGCCTTCCTCGCGGTCGATGCAATTTTGAACATCTACGAAAATGTTGCTTCCGGCATCAAGGTCTACCCGAAGGTCATCGAAAAGNNGGGGACCGGCAGGCGCTGCACGAGCGCATCCGCATCCACTCCATCGCCGCAGGCGCCGTTGTCAAGGAACAGGGACTTCCGAACGATCTTGTTTCCCGCATCGCCTCCGACCCCGCCTTTGGACTCACGGAAGCGGAAATCACGGCGCAACTCGACCCGCACGCTTATGTTGGCCGTGCGCCGAAGCAGGTGACAGAGTTTTTGGAAACCGACGTAAAGCCTGTTTTGAACAAATATAAGGCCCTGATTGACACGAAAAAGCCGGAATTGAAGGTTTGACGAGCCCACAACGGGCGGGTCTGTACGGCCGCCCGTTGTTTCGCGCATATGCCCTTTTTTATTCTCTTTATTGACTTGCGGCAAATTCAAACATATAATGTAAGAAGTGTTTTATAGAGAGGGAGGCGACCGGATTTGAAGAAAACGCTGATTTTCACCGCCATCATCCTCGCCGCGGCGGGCATTCTTATTTTCACCGCTGTAAAAGGACTTGACTTCGGTTCAAAATCCATTTCCAGCGCAAAGGAGGGTGTCGATTTCGACCTCGACATGGTCGGCGGAACGGAGATCGCCTTTGAGGCGGACATTCCGGCGGGAACGTCCGAAGAGGAAGTCAAAACCGGCATGCAGACGCTTTCGACCATGCTGCGCCGCCGGCTCGACGAGAGCGGATACGCCACTGCGACAGTGAAGCAGATTGGGAACGACGGCTTCCTCGCCGATATCCCACGCGCGAACGACATTGGCGAACTCGCATCTCAGCTCGCAGAGCCTGCCGACGTACAGTTCCGCGACTATCTCGGCAACGTCTATCTTGACCGGAGTGACATTAGCTCCTCAAAGGTCGATTACGGCTCTCTGGACAAGTCGGAAAAATCTCGCTACTATATTTCCATTGAGCTGACCGACGCGGGCTACCAGAAATTTAAGACCGCGACACAGACGGTTGCGGCCTACCCCGAGGGGTCGAATTACCTGGACGTGACGGTGGACGGCAAGACCATCAGCCACCCCTATATCGGCAGCGAATNNGCCGACACAGGCATCAACACCTACAGCCCGAAGCTTGTTTTGGAGGACGGGACGAACAAGGAGCTTGCGGAATATGTCTCGGGCATCATCTCATCTGGACGGACGAGCTTCGCGCTGAACGTCACAGAGCAGTACGGCGTAAGCCCCGCCCTCGGCGCCGACCCCCTCAAGGACATCGCGCGCGGCAGCGTAATCGGCGTCTTGATCGTTATGGCGCTGCTGTGGTTCTTCTACCGTCGCGCGGCGCTTTTTACGGACGCAGTTTTACTTCTCTTTGTGCCGCTTCACATCATTCTGACGACAGTTTCCAATGTGAAGCTCAGTCTGCCGGGCCTAACTGGCATTTTCCTNNAATTCGATTTTTCTCCTTGTTTTCATAGACGTGGAAATTCTCGATCATCTGCGCGTGGCCTTGAGCGCCGGAACACCGCCCGAAACGGCTGTAAAAAACAGCTACAAGCTTGTAAATCCCGTGCTTACGGATGTATGCGTCATTCTGCTCCTGCTCGCTGCGATGCTCCTTTGGCGGGGAACCGGACAGGCAAGGTGCTTCGGTCAGACTATGATGACCGGCACAATCCTCGCGGTGCTCTGTGCAACGGCGCTGCAAAAGCCGCTGCTTTTGACCGCCGCAAAAAACGGGCAACTCTGACCTTTAGATGATGGAGGAACATAACATGTTAAAGAGGATAAGCGATTTTGATTATCTGGGGCGTTTCAAGCTTACAGGCATCATCGCAGCCTGCTTTTTCGGCGCTGCGATTCTCTGCATTATCCTAACAAAGTGCGGCGTTTCCGCCTTCGTCTTTGATTACGATTACGCCGGCGGCGTGAAAATGCAGATCGACCTCGGCGCGAAAATCACGAGCGAAATGGTTGACACGGCGCAGGAAATCTGCATAGATGCTGCGGGTGAAAAAGCCTCCGTCGCGGCGTCCAGCTCCGTCAACACGGCAATCATCGTGAAGACCGGCAATATCAACAGCGCCGCGCGCCAAAATATCGTCACGAAGCTTGGCGAGAAATTTGGCGCAGACAAGGTGAAGCTTCTCGCTACCTCAATTGCGGACACCGGCACCGGTCTCGGGCCGAACGGAAAGCTTCTGACGGTCTTTCTTTTCGCATTCCTCATTATCTTTGTCTACCTCGTCGCGCGGTACGGTTTTGCCGGTGCCTGCGCGGGGGCTGTATGCGTACTCCACAATCTTATGGTAATGCTTCTATCCTACGTCCTTTTCCGCATTGAGATCGGGTCTACGGTCATCTCCGCCGTGCTCGTCTCGATCGGGCTTTCGGTGGTCTCGCTCGCGGTCGTGTTCGACAGCCTCCGCCGCCTTTGGAAAGATGGCGGAAAGGACAGCTTTGCGGACGTCGTAAATCCGGGCATTTCGCGCGCTGTGGCGCTTGACACAAAAATTCTTCTGGCCTCCGTCGCCATCATCATCGTTCTAATGATCTCCGGCACCGCGGCCATGCGGACGATCTGTATCCCGCTTCTCTTTGCGAATATCGCCGCGTGGTATGCGTCCGTCTTCATCGGCGGGCCGCTCTGGAAGGTTCTAGGCGGCATGAAAGCCCCGAAAAAATGAGCCGTCTTTCCNNTCGCCCCGGCCATAGACTCATAAAGAACGCGCGCGGGAAGCCCTGCAAGCCCTCCCGCGCTTTTGAGTTTTTGTCGAAGGGGAACCGCCATGATAAAAGTATTCCGGCTTGAGAGCGTTTTGCTCGTTCTGTGTTTTCTTGCGGCTGTTGCGGCGGCCGCTTTGTGTCTCCGTGCGCCGGAAAAAAGTCTTTCCGCCGCGGCAGAGTCGGAGAAGCTTCCCATTCTCGTTATTGACCCCGGCCACGGAGGAGAGGACGGCGGCGCCGTTTCCGTCACTGGCACACACGAAAGCGTTATCAATCTAGACATCTCCACCCGTACCGCCGCCCTCGCTGGGCTGACCGGCCTGCCCTATAGGATGACTCGCATGAGCGAGGATATCGACTACCCGTCGGAGCTGAAAAAGGTCTCCCAGCGCAAGCTTTTCGACCAGCAATCCCGCGTCTCGTTTATAAACGGAACCGATGGCGCGATTCTTTTAAGTATCCACCAGAATTTTTTCCCCAAAAAGTCCGCGCACGGCCCGCAGGCGTTTTATGCAAAAACGGCAGGGAGCGACATTCTCGCAGGCTGTATGGCAAAGAGCCTTGACGCGGCGCTTCTGCCGGAAAATACTCGTGAGGCAAAGCCCATCGCGCCTAAAATATACCTTATGAAAAATGTGAACTGTCCCGCCGTTTTGGTGGAGTGCGGCTTTCTCTCGAACGCAGGGGAGGCCCGGCTTTTAGACACGGGCGCTTATAGGCTCCGCGTTGCCATGTCGCTCACCAGCGGTTATCTCAGCTATCTCAACAGCAAAGGAAACAACTACCAATGAAATCGAAAACCTCATTTTTTTGCTCCGACTGCGGCTATGAAACGCCGAAGTGGATGGGGCGCTGCTCCGCCTGCGGCGCTTGGAACACCTTTGTGGAAGCGCCCGCAGAGGAAAAAAACAAAAGCGCCGCAGTTCAGGCAAAGGCGCGCGCGCCGCGCGGCCGCCCCGAAAAGCTCGACGTGGTCGGGGACGGGCAGGAACTTCGTTTTCCGACCGGCTTTGGCGAATTTGACCGCGTTTTAGGCGGCGGAGCCGTGCGTGGATCGCTGGTACTTGTCGGCGGCGCACCGGGTATCGGCAAATCGACGCTTCTTTTGCAGTTTTGCGGCAGCACAGGAAACAGCGAGAAAATCCTCTATGTCACGGGTGAAGAGAGTAAAAATCAGCTTAAAATGCGCGCCAAACGACTCGGCGTCAACGCTGAAAATCTCTATGTGTTGGCAGAAACCGAGTTGCCGGAGGTCGTCGAAGCTGTAAACGAACTGACCCCCACAGTCCTCATCATCGACTCCATCCAGACGATGTACAACCCCGAGCTTACCAGCGGTCCGGGCAGCGTTGCGCAGGTCAAGGATTGCACGCTCGGGTTTATGCAGCTCGCAAAATCGAGCGGCATGACGGCTTTTATCGTCGGCCATGTCAACAAAGAAGGAGCCATCGCGGGTCCAAAGGTGCTGGAGCACATGGTTGACTGCGTCCTCTATTTTGAGGGCGACCGCTCTCTTTCCTACCGCATTTTGCGGGCGGCCAAAAACCGCTTTGGCTCGACAAACGAGATCGGCGTTTTCGACATGGTGGACGATGGACTTGTCGAAGTGCAGAACCCGTCGGAAATGCTGCTTTCGGGCCGTCCCAAAAATGCGCCGGGGGCCTGCGTTACCTGCGTCATAGCAGGCTCGCGGCCGATTTTGGCGGAGGTGCAGGGTCTCGTTGCGACCGGCGGCGGGGGAGGACCGTCCAGACGGAACTTCAACGGCGTCGATTACAATCGCGCGGCAATGCTGCTGGCCGTTTTGGAAAAGCGCGGCGGGATGCCCCTGGGAGGCTGCGACGCCTATCTAAATGTCGTCGGAGGGCTTTATCTGGACGAGCCTGCAGCGGACCTTGCAACCGTTTTGGCCGTCGCTTCAAGCTATCGGGACATGCCCATCGCCTTTGATCTCGCGGCGGTCGGAGAGGTCGGGCTGACAGGCGAAATTCGAAGCGTCGCGGCCTTAAATCAGCGTCTTTCTGAGATTTCGCGGCTCGGTTTTACGCGCTGCGTCATCCCGCACCATGTGCGCGGTGATGTCAAGGCCCCCGAAGGACTGCTGCTTTTGCCGGTCCGCAACATCCGGGAGGCCATCGGCGTTGCGCTCAACGCATGAAATGGTATCAAAAAGCTGCATTTTGCCGTCGCATGATTCCCCGGGAAACACAGCATATAGTTTGCTTTTGCTTCCGGCTTGGCAAATCATGAATTTGAATATGAATTTTTTCGTTTTTTTGCGAATTTGCTTTCATTTCTTAAAAGCCGTGCGATAATGAAGATAGTGGAAAAGAATATGCCACAGGTATATTCGCGAGCAGAAAACCTCATTGCGCATGGAGGCCATTTTTATGGACATCAATTCAATTAGCTCTCTCACGTCGGCGCAGACCAAGCTCATGCTTGCAAACGTCAAGACCAAGGCCGCCGAAACCGCGCAGAGCGAAGAAAAGCTTTCGACCTCGAATACAAGCACCTCGACCGCTTCAACGCCCCCGACTGCAACTACAACGGACACCAGCTCCGCCACGTCGGATGCGGCCAAGATTGCAGCGTTGGAAGCGAAGCTTGAAAATGGCCAGGAGCTTAGCTCCGAGGAGATCAAGTACCTCAACAAGGTAAGCCCCGGCACCTACGAAAAGCTCATAAAGCAACGTACAGAGACTGCCGACTACACAAAGGCGCTGACCAGCGCTTCAAGCAGCGCGGACGCGGCCGCCGTTCATATGAACAAGCTCTCCGACCTTTTGACGGAGACGAAAGCCATCGCCAACGACTCCTCGCTTTCGGACGAGGCAAAGTTTAAAATGTATCAGAGCGTCACAACCCGCCTGAATGCGGTGGAAAACATCACCTCGATGTTTAATTCCGGCGACTCGGATGCGCAGAGCAGCATCACCGCATTTCAAAGCCTGCTTTCCGCGTCGAGCAACGCAAGCCAGCAAGCCACTATGCTCCGCTACAACAAGAATCTCGCAAGCGAAATGC
>DEMY01000085.1:0-1308 GCA_002359425.1 Clostridiales bacterium UBA2658 | reverse complement strand
CCAGTGAGACGGTCTCCCAAATCCGCACCATCATCAGTACCGAAACGACAAACGTAACACAGAACGGCGTAAAGACCGCCGGACTTAATCTACTCGTCTGAAATTCTATAAGCGTTTTCAAGACAGCCCTCGAATATTTGAGAGCTGTCTCTTCTTTTCCTTTTTCACTTTTGTTTTCCTGAAAACGTGGAATAAATCATATAGAATGAGCATTGTTTCTGCGTTATATGGTCGGATATGTCCATACGCGAACGAAATCTAATATTTTTTCCATATTTCCACAACGCTGTTAGGGGAAGGGTGGAAAAGCAAATCCGTCGCCGCAGTTTTCTGCCGGGAGGTAGCTATGTTAGACATCAATACAATGAGCCGNNGCAAGCTGCAGCTCAGCAACGACCGGTTCAAGGCATACGAGCGAAAGCAAAAGCGGCTTGAGGAAAAAAGGCCACGCAAAAGAAGGGCATCCTCGACCAGATCCGGGAGCAACAGCAACAGGAGGCCCGCAAAAACAGGATTGAAGCGCTTGATGCGCGCCTCAAAAATGGCGGCATGCTCACGCCGGACGAGGTCGCTTATCTTCAAAAGGAGAGTCCCGGCCTCTACGAGCAGCGTATAAGCGAGCGTCAGGAGGAGGAAGCCTATAAAAAAGCCCTCTCTTGCGCAAAGACAAAGGACGAGGTGGAGCACCTACATATGACGCGCCTGTCTCAGTTTCTATCCGAAGCGCGCACCGTCTCGAAAGACCCTGCCATTGGAAAAGACAAAAAACTCGAAATCATGCTCAAGATCGAGAGCCGTCTGGAACGCGAGGAAAAGGCGACCACCGAATTCAAATCCAGCGCCAAATACGAAAACCTCCCCGACAACGCCATCGAAAAGGCCGCCGAGGAGCAAGTCGAGCGCGACGAAAAGCTTGGGAACGATCAGGTCGCCGAGGATGCCGAAACGTCGGATGATGCGAAGGAAGCCAAAACCAGCGAGCGTTCCGCCGAAGCCACAGACGAAACGGAGTCTGCCGAAAAGAAAACCAGTGCCTCCGAGGAGCCTGTCAAAATAAAAAGCTCCAAAACAGAGAAAAAGGAAAAGGTGAGAAAACGCCGAAAGACCTTCATCCCTGAAAAAACCGAGTCCGCCGAAGCGGTAGCCGCTCAAATTCTTTTCCTCATTCTCCCATACTATGCCAAAGGCAACAGGCACGGCGAAAACCGAAATCGATGTTTTGTTCTAAAACTGTCCTGTAAAAATCTGCTCCTCTGAAAATTGTTTTTCGGAGGAGCGGCTTTGTTTTGTCAGTATTTTACGATTTTA
>DEMY01000067.1:5060-10508 GCA_002359425.1 Clostridiales bacterium UBA2658 | reverse complement strand
ATTCGGAAATGCAACCGTTGGACGAAGATTACTTACGTGCAATTTTTGAATACCTGGATGCAGCAGATAAAAACAGCGAAAAAAATATTAAGTATTACAAAAAACAGAATCCAATTAATCACAAAAAAATTAAGTGTTTGGAGAGATGCGCCAAAAATAGTTACGATCTGTACCGTGCAAATCACTTATCACCGGAAATGAAAAATGCTTCAGATAATTTCCAAAACGCGGTTAAGACGTTGGAGGTCGTTAGGCACAATGCTGATCGAACTGATTTAGCAAAAATGTCTTCCCTTGCAGCACATAAACTTCTGTATATGCTTNNATGTTCTTTACCATGCAACCAGATCAATGATACGAATTTTCGCGAAATGAGCTTTTCTTGTCCAACAATTATACAGATAACTGAGAAAATTTCTAACAATATTGAAGAGCATATACAAAATCAGTACAAGGAGAATCTCGATGTTAGCGGCATGATAAACGATGCGGTTGACAATTATTTAAAATCTGAAGAATATCAAAATATGGTCAAGTGCACTATAGCAAAACCTCTCATTCAAACGAAAATACAAGACATGTGCAAAATGCCTGATAACCAACAAGCAACATCGCTGACAAAAGACCAACAAGGTATAGATAAGTTGTTTGAGGATGCAATAAACAATATGTTTATGCAGTTTTATTATAATAAGAAAGATAACAAAGACGAACATGAAGGGGAGGGTCCAGCCGCTATTGTCAAATAATATGGTGCTTGTTTGCTTAGGCGCGGTGTAATTACGCTCACTTAACGGAAAAATCACGGAAAAATCCGCAGTGCTTCTGGTAGGCAGAAAAAGAAAAAGTCCTGTAACCATTGCGATTACAGGACTTTTTTGGTTGCGGAGATAGGATTTGNNGGGTTATGAGCCCGACGAGCTGCCAGACTGCTCCACTCCGCGATATCCGACTTGGTTTCTCAAGCTTTACAAGTATAGCATGGGGATCATGTTATGTCAATAGACTTTTTCAACTTCTCAGAATATTCTGTTTTTCTACGGATTGTGGACCGTTTCGACATTGCTGTGCGGGTGCGGGGCAACGTTGAAACGTGAAAAGCGGCGCGAAAAATGCACCGATGCTTGAAACGGCCCTCTGTCAGAGAACGCTCAGGTAGCGCTCGCCAGTGTCCGGCAGGAGAGTCACGACCGTCTTACCCACAAATTCCGGGCGGGCAGCAAGTCTCGCGGCGGCAATGGCGGCGGCGCCGGACGAGATACCGCAAAGGATGCCTTCCTTCCCAGCAAGTTCATGCATCGCGGCATAGGCCTCGTCGTCCGTCACACGGACGATCTCGTCGCAGAGCGCGGCGTCATAAATCGAGGGGATAAAATTCGCACCGATACCCTGTATTTTATGTGGGCCAGCCTTACCCTCGGAAAGCAGCGGGCTGCGGTTCGGCTCCATGGCGATTATCTGAATATTCGGATTTTGCTCCTTTAAGTATCTTCCTACGCCAGTCAGCGTGCCGCCCGTGCCAACACCCGCAAGAAAAGCGTCAACATGGCCGTCCGTGTCGCGCCAGATCTCGGGGCCTGTCGTGCGGTAATGCGCATCTGGATTCGCAGGGTTTGAAAATTGCCCGGCAACGATGCTGTTCGGGGTCTGCGCGTGCATCTCCTCCGCTTTTTTTACGGCGCCAGCCATTCCTTGCGCTCCGGGTGTGAGGATTACCTCGGCGCCGTAGGCGCGGATAAGCTTCTGCCGCTCCATACCAATGCTGTCCGGCATAACGATGATTGCCTTGTAGCCGAGTGCGGCGGCCATCGCAGCAAGGCCAATACCCGTGTTGCCGCTCGTGCCCTCGAAGATCGTACCGCCAAGCTTCAGCTCGCCAGATGTCTCTGCCGTGCGGATAATATGCAGCGCGACGCGATCCTTCGCACTGCCGGCCGGGTTCGCCGACTCAAGCTTTGCAAGCAAACGCGCTCCGGGGCAGTGCGCGCTTTCAAAGGCTCTCAGCTCCACAAGCGGGGTGCCACCAATAAGGGCTGTGACGTCCGAATAGATATGTTCCATGTAATATTCTCCCTTTTTTAAAATAAACCCATTGGCAAATGCAGTTCTACCCTCAACATATAGGGGTCCCATCTCAGAGCTTCAAAATCGACACGATCTCGTCGCCGTCCATTTCACCGTTTTCACAAAAGCCCATGGCGGTGTAGAGCGCTCTGGCGGCTTGGTTTTCCGGCTCATAAGAGAGCCAGCAATATTCTGCGGGGCCGCAGGGGCGGGTGCGGACATAGTCGAGCGCCGCAGCGAGGGCCTGCCTTCCATAGCCCCGACCCTGATAGCTTTGGTCGATCATGAAGCGCCAGAGGCAGTAATTGCTTTCCGCGACCGACGGTTCGTCCTTGTCCCCGGTAGAGCCATAGCCGAACATGACGAAGCCCACCGGCACCCCATCCGCGCACACAGCAAAGGGCAGCGCCACCTTTCCGGCCGTGATCGTCACATACGCCTCTAAAATACTCTCCGTATTCGTCGCTACGAAGTCGGATTGGTCATCACGAACCGACAGCTTTACGACCTTCCAAAGATTTTGTGCGTCTATCTTTTGAAGTTCTACCATGATTAAAGTCTCTTTCTTGATGGTTGATTTTAAATGGTTCGCTTGATAGGATAATTGTTTCGCTACAGTATCTTATATATATTTTCTCTGCGTGCCGCTTCAAAAACGGATGGTATATAGCCGCACCTCATCAATTCGGTAACAGCATTCTTTCAGCCCCGCTTTGCGGCTGAGCGGCGCGTCGAACACCAGCTCCTCCAGGCCGTAAATAATACCCATCGCTTCTCTGTTCAGGAGCGGCAGACAGGCTTTTCCCTCCGCATAGCATCGAATCCACGTTTGCGAGTCCTCCAACGCAAAGCCCGCTGACAGGTAAAAGCGGTTCGCTGCCTCATCCTCCTGCGTCCACAGCTCGCAATAATGGACGCCTTGCCCGATCAGCCGCGCCCGGGTCTGTTCCCAAAGCGCTTCTGCAACGCCGCACCTGCGGTACTCCGGCAGGACGGCCAAATTCCAGACGATCGCGCCGCGCTCATTTTTGGCGCATGTCAAATCGTCAGAATCGATCTCTGCGTCAATCAATCCAATGATTGTTTCGCTTTCCTCCGCAACAAGGCAAATGGACGGGTGAACATAGTGCTCTTTTTTTGTTTTTACATCATTAAAATAGGAGCAATCCAGAAAAGCAACGACCCGGCAACGCAGCCAGCCCTGCTCATCCGCATTTTCATACTCTCTTATCTTCATAATTCCTCATGTTTTAAGTGAATAATATTCATTTTATTGGCTTGCCAATATGCTTGTCCAGTCGCCATTGCGGTGCGGCACCATCGTCACCCCAATATTCATTGAGCGCCGCGATTTTTGCTCCTTGAAATTTAAAGAACGAAGTAACATGGAAAGAAGCGCTGTTGTCTGACAGCCATACTCTCGTTACGGTAATCGCCAGACCCCCGATCAACTCCGTTCGTTCCACCTCGCCCCGCCACTCACCGGGATATTCGCAATTTGCAACGATATACTCATCCACTGTAAACTGTTCGTTTGTATTGTTCCAGCGTATATATGCATCAGGCGTGAAACAAATTCTTAGAGCTGCCTCATTTTGTGCCGCGACATGATACCAAAACGACGTAACAAACTGTTTTTTGTCCATTTCCGGCTCCCTGTAACCTGTTTTAATTTCCGATTTAGGTTCACTCATTTTGTACGCAGTCCGAAGGTCTCCGGTGGAATATGGAGCCCCATCATATTTCCAAATGCAAGCGACCATTGGAGAAAGTTATACGAAACAGAGGTCACAATATTTCCGGCGACAATATACCCCTCTGTAACCGGAACGCGCAGACTGTCATCTCAGCCCACCATTCCTGCTAAATCGCTTTCCGTAAATCCTTCTTCGTACAGGTCTTCCTTATTGACGCCTGCCATAAAAGCTTTGCCCTCCAGCATCCCCGTTTTTAAAAGCAGAATCGGCGCAATCGAAATAGCGCCTATTTTCATGGTAGGAGAATCGAATTTCCGTATAAAATCCAAAATCGATTCGTCTTCAATTGTCTTACGTATATCTGTCGCTCCCGGCAGTACCAAACTGTCAAACTCGTCAAGGCGCAGTTCATCAATCGTTTTATGTGGCAACACGATTAGACCCTCTTCACTTTTTATAGGCCTTTTTTCTTTTGCGAAAATAGTAATCGTCTTTCCTGTCATCGCAAGCATTTCGAGGACTACGCTTATTTCAAAATTACAGAAGTGGTCGTAAATTAATACAGCAGTTCCTTCCATCTATCTTTACCTCGTCAATTAAAAAATAACGATGGACTGATGTTAAAGCTATTCCCATACTCGTAAATTACAGCTCGCTCTTGCAATGTTTTGCCGTTTAATGATATAATACTTTATTATGGCTGCAAAGACAAGGGCGAAAGCTTGTCGGCGCGTATTTTTTCAAAACTCACGAAAGGCCGGATTACTAATGAAACGTACAAAAATCTCCGCGATTTTCGCATCTCCCGCTGATTTCACCGAGGGAGAGATCACCGTCTGCGGCTGGGCGCGCACCATCCGCGACATGAAAAACTTTGCCTTTATCGAGCTCAACGACGGCAGCAATTTTAAGAGCCTGCAAGTCGTTTTTGAAAAAAATACGCTCTCCAATTACGATGAGATCGCCCATCAGAATGTCGGCGCGGCGCTGATTGTAAAAGGCCAGCTCTCCCTGACACCGGAGGCCAAACAGCCGTTCGAGCTAAAGGCCGCGTCCATTGAGGTCGAGGGTATTTCGACATCGGACTATCCGCTCCAGAAAAAGCGCCACTCGCTCGAATATCTGCGCACAATTCAGCATTTGCGCCCGCGCACGAACCTGTTTTCCGCTGTGTTTCGCGTCCGCAGCGTCACGGCAGGGGCCATCCATGAATTTTTCCAACAGAACGGCTTTGTCTACGTTCACACGCCGCTCATTACGGGCTCGGACTGCGAGGGTGCGGGCGAAATGTTCCGCGTGACGACGCTTGACATGGAAAATCCGCCGAAAACGGCGGACGGCAAGGTCGATTTTTCCGAGGATTTCTTCGGCAAGGGCGCAAACCTCACCGTTTCGGGCCAGCTTAACGCGGAGAACTTTGCGACCGCGTTCGGCGATGTTTACACTTTCGGCCCCACCTTCCGCGCCGAAAACTCCNNCGCCGCCGAGTTTTGGATGATCGAGCCGGAAATGGCCCTCGCCGACCTTACGGACTATATGGATAACGCCGAGGCAATGATCAAATATGTCATCAACACGGTGCTCGACCGCTGCCCGCAGGAAATGGAATTTTTTAATGATTTTGTGGATAAGGGACTTTTGGACCGTCTGCACCACGTCGCAAGCTCCGGCTTTGGCCGCATCAGTT
>DEMY01000067.1:0-4842 GCA_002359425.1 Clostridiales bacterium UBA2658 | reverse complement strand
TCTATTGGTGGTACCTCGATCTGCGCCGCTACGGCTCCTGCCGCCACGCGGGCTACGGGCTGGGTTTTGAGCGCCTGATTATGTACCTTACGGGCGTGTCGAACATCCGCGATGTGCTGCCACATCCCCGTACTGTCGGAAACGCGGAGTTTTAATTGGAATGAAAAGCGCGCAGGTTTTAAAAACCTGCGCGCTTTTTACCGCGCGAATTTCTCGCGCTCCGCGACGGCCATCGCGTCGCAACGGTTATTGAACTTGTTGTCGGCATGGCCCTTGACCCAGTAGAACGTGACTGTGTGCGTTGACAAAAGCGCGTCGAGTCGCTGCCAGAGGTCCGGGTTTTTCAGTTCGCCCTCCTTGCGCTTCCAGCCCTTGGCCTTCCAGCTTTTTAGCCAGCCCTTGTTGATCGCGTTGCAGAGATACTGCGAGTCGGTGAACAGATCGACCTCACAGGGCTCCTTTAACAGGGCCAGCGCAGAGATCGCGGCTAAAAGCTCCATGCGGTTGTTCGTGGTCTGCGCCTCACCGCCGGAGAGTTTCCGAGTCTTATCGCCGTATTGCAGAACAGCCGCCCAGCCGCCGGGGCCGGGATTGCCAGAGCAGGCGCCGTCCGTATAGATTGTCACTTTTTTCATGTTGATGTCCTCAAAAAACAAGGGGCCGATTCGATGTCGGCCTCTTGTTTTCTATCTGGTTAAGATATTTATTCCTCGTTAGTATCTGGTTCTTCGCCTGTCGGAGTATTCTGCGGGAGGTCGGAATCCTCGTCCTCCTCGCGGTCGGTAAGGGCAATGGAAATGACCTTCGCGCCGTCCGACACGCGCATCAATCTGACACCTTGCGTCGAGCGGCCAAGGGTGCTGATGGACGCAGTGTCCATGCGGATAATCGTGCCGTCGTCCGAAATGAGCAGTAGGTCATTTTCGTCCGTGACGATCTTAATGCCGGTGACGGGGCCTGTCTTGTCGGTGACGTTATAGTTTTTGAGACCCATACCGCCGCGCCGCTGGGGCGTGCCGTCCGCACCGCGCATATATTCCTCAATCGGGGTCTTTTTGCCGTAGCCGTTTTCGGTGACGGAAAGGAGCAGCCCATCCTCCGGAGCGCGAACCGCGCCAACACAGAAGTCGCCCTCGCGCAGACGGATGCCGCGCACGCCGGTCGCCGTGCGGCCCATTGTACGGACGTCATTTTCATCAAAGCAAATGGCATAGCCGTCATGTGTGGCAATGAGGATATTTGCAGAGCCTTTTGTCTCGCATACGGAAATCAGCTCGTCGCCCTCCTCAAGATTGAGGGCGCGGATGCCGTTTGCGCGGATGTTTTTAAACTCGACGGCGTTTAGGCGTTTGCAGGTGCCGTTTTTCGTGACCATGACGAGAACGAAGTCCTCCGCCTCAAAATCCCGCGGGTGAATCATCGCAGTGACCTTTTCACCCGGGTCGAGCGGCAGGATGTTCACGATGTTTGTACCCTTTGCGGTCTTGCCGGCCTCTGGAATGAGATAGCCCTTCTGGCGGTACGCGCGGCCCATATTTGTGAAGAACAGAATGTAGTCGTGCGTTGAGGCGGTGAAGACCGTTTCGACAAAGTCCTCCTCGCGGGTGGTCATGGCGCGCACGCCCTTTCCGCCGCGGCCCTGCGCGCGGTATTCGCTCGTCGGCAGGCGCTTGATGTAGCCCGCGTGTGTGAGGGTGTAGACGCAATCCTCCTCTTCAATGAGATCCTCAATATCGATGTCATCCTCGACGTCCTGTATCTCCGTGAAACGTTTATCGCCAAATTTATCTCTGATCTCGATCAGCTCCTTTTTCAGAAGCTCCCGAATCATGTCTTCACTGCCGAGCAGTTCGTTGTAAGAGGCAATTTTGGCTTCCAGCTCCTTATATTCGTTTTCGAGCTTTTCACGGTTTAGGCCTTGCAGCGCAATGAGTCGCATATCGCAGATGGCCTGCGCCTGCACATCGTCCAGACCAAAACGGGACATGAGGTTTGGCTTTGCGTCATCATAGCTGTTGCGGATGATATGGATGACCTCGTCGATATTGTCCTGCGCAATGAGCAAGCCCTCTAACAGATGGGCGCGTTCCTGTGCTTTGCGAAGATCGTATTGCGTGCGGCGGATAATGATTTCTCTCTGGAACTCCAAATATTCGTCCAAAATATGTCTCAGCGAGAGAATTTTCGGCTGTGTCTGATTATTCACCAGCGCAAGCATATTGATAGAGAACGAGGACTGCAACGCCGTCTGAGCAAACAGACGATTCAAAACGACCTGCACGTTTGCATCCCTGCGCAGCTCGATGACGATACGCATACCGTTGCGGTCAGACTCGTCCCGCAGACCGGAAATGCCGTCCAGCCGCTTGTCGCGGACCTGATCGGCAATTGTTTCGATGAGGGTCTTTTTGTTGACCTGATACGGGAGTTCCGTAAAGATGATTCGGGTACGGCCCTGACTGAACTCCTCCAGCTCATGGCGCGCGCGGATGATTACGCGGCCACGACCGGTCGCGTAGGCCGCACGGATGCCGGAGCGGCCCATAATGATACCGCGCGTTGGAAAATCCGGGCCTTGTACATGCTGCATGAGGTCTGAAAGCCCCGCGTCCGGATTTTCAAGCACGCAGATACAGGCGTTGATTACTTCCGTCAAGTTGTGGGGCGGGATATTTGTCGCCATACCGACGGCGATGCCGCTCGAGCCGTTGACCAAAAGGTTCGGGAAGCGGCAGGGCAGCACGCGCGGTTCTTTTCGCGTCTCGTCAAAGTTCGGGTCCCAGTCCACCGTGTCCTTTTCAATGTCTCGCAGAAGTTCGTCCGAAATTTTGGACATACGGGCTTCGGTGTATCGGTAAGCTGCCGGAGGGTCGCCGTCTACGGAACCGAAGTTGCCGTGGCCGTCTACCAGCGGGTAGCGCATGGAAAAGTCCTGTGCGAGACGAACGAGCGCATCATACACGCTCTGGTCGCCGTGCGGGTGATAGCGGCCCAGTACGTCGCCAACGCAGGTCGCAGATTTTTTGAAGGGGCGGTCACTTGTGAGGTTGTCCTCATACATCGCATAGAGGATGCGCCTGTGAACGGGTTTTAAACCGTCGCGCACGTCCGGCAACGCGCGGCCTACGATGACCGACATTGCGTAGTCGATGTAGGATGTCTGCATTTCATTGACCAGCTCGGACGAGATAATTTTTTGGTCAGGGTACCGAATGTCTTCTGGACTATAATCTTTTGCCATTATTGTTCCACCTTATTCTTGTTCGCCTTCTCTGAGGCGGATAACTTTTAATTATATATCGAGGTTAACGACATACTTGGCGTTTTTCTCAATGAACTCCTTGCGCGGCTCGACCTTTTCGCCCATGAGAATTGTGAAGGTCTCATCGGCCGCGATGGCGTCGTCCAGCGTAATGCGCTTGAGAGTGCGGCGCTCAGGGTCCATGGTCGTTTCCCACAGCTCGTGCGGGTCCATTTCGCCAAGGCCTTTGTAGCGGGCGATATCGACCTTGCCCTTGCCATCCTCTCCGCGCAGCTCTCCCGATATGCGGTCTCGCTCTTCATCCGAGAAAGCGACGCGAGTGATCTTGCCGCGCGTGAGCTTGTAGAGCGGCGGGATGGCGGAGTAGACATAGCCGTTTTCAATAAGGGGACGCATGTAGCGGAAAAAGAAGGTCAGAAGCAGCGTGCGTATATGCGCGCCGTCCACATCGGCATCCGCCATGATGACGATTTTGTGGTAGCGGAGCTTTTTGATGTCAAAGTCCTCGCCCAGTCCCGCGCCCAGGGCGGTGATGATGGGGTTGAGCTTGTCGTTGCCGAACACCTTTTCCTCACGGACCCTTTCAACGTTCAGCATTTTGCCCCAAAGCGGCAGGATTGCTTGAAACCGGCTGTCCCTTCCGCCCTTGGCGGAGCCACCTGCGGAATCGCCCTCGACAATGTAAATTTCGGTGAGGGACGGATCGCGTTCGTTGCAGTCCGAGAGCTTGCCGGGGAGGGTAGAGCCTTCGAGCGCCGTTTTGCGGCGGACGTTTTCACGGGCCTTGCGCGCAGCTTCACGGGCCTTGGAAGCGGTCATAGCCTTGTCGATGATGAGACGGCCTGTGGCCGGGTTTTCCTCAAAGAAGATCGTTAGCTTTTCATAGACAATGCTGTCCAAAAGCGTTCTGATCTCGCTGTTGCCGAGTTTGGCTTTGGTCTGGCCCTCGAACTGGGCGTTCGTGAGCTTGACAGAGATGATGCAGGTGAGTCCCTCGCGGCAGTCCTCGCCGGAGATACTCTCGCCTTCCTTCAAGGCGTTGGTCTTTTTGCCGTAGGCATTGAGGGCGCGGGTAAGCGCGGACTTAAAGCCCGTTTCGTGCATGCCGCCCTCCGGCGTGAGGATGTTATTAGCAAAGGAGACAATCGTCTCGTTATAGCTGTCGTTATACTGCATTGCGACCTCAGCAATGCTGTCGTCACGCTCGCCGGACATGTAGATGACTTCCTCATGCAGCGGCGTTTTATTTCTATTGATGTAGGTCACAAATTCACGGATACCGCCTTCATAGCGCATGGTATCGCGCACCGGTTCTTCTCCGCGAAGGTCCTCCGTCGTGATGCGCAGACCCGCGTTTAAAAATGCCTGCTCGCGCATGCGGGTATGGAGGATTTCGTAATCATAGGTGGTATCCTCGAACATTTCGGGGTCCGGCTTAAAGCGGACAACGGTGCCGTTGTGATCGGTTTTGCCGACAATTTTCATCTGCTCGGTAATATTGCCGCGCGAGAACTTCATCTCATAGATTTGGCCGTTTTTATGGACCTGCACCTCGAGCCATTCGGAAAGGGCGTTGACGA
>DEMY01000066.1:4234-19639 GCA_002359425.1 Clostridiales bacterium UBA2658 | reverse complement strand
ACCGGTCAGAGTGATTAATATGGCTGACCTATACTATATAATATATAAGGAGTGTACTTTATGCCTAGTACTTTGGTTCGTGCAACATCCACCCGCCCCTTGATGATTCGAACTCGTCTGGCATCTCATCCCGCAGTAGCAACGTTCACAATGAATGACATCATAGACGAGTGGCTGAAATACGAGGAAAGTCAGATAAAAATCTCGAGCGTATCCACATATAGGGCTTATGCTAAAAAGCAAATACGGCCAGTGCTCGGCGGCATACCTGCGGACAAACTGACGGATACGGATGTTTCGGATTTTCTCGCGACCGTCTGTAGCGCAGATAAAGGTTTTGCCAAAAAGACGGTACATCTCATTGCCAATATCCTAAAGCAGGTACTTACATTCGGCAAGAAATACGGCGTGAATGTAGACCCAGATATTTGCAATATCCGCTCGAAGTCTAGCAGCCAGCGTACGGCGAACACATTGACCGGCGAGGAACAGGAAAAGATTCTAGAGGCTCTTGGCAACTGCGATCGCCCATCAGACTTGGCTATTTTTCTAAGTTTGAAAATAGGGCTTCGTGTGGGCGAATTGGCTGGATTGCAATGGGGTGATATTGACTTTGATGCCGGTTTTCTCAACGTGCGGCGTACTGTTGAGCGAATTTATAATGCTGATGGCATTACGGAGGTGTATATAGGCGAGCCTAAGAGCGAGAGCTCCAGACGCAAGGTGCCGCTTTCGCCCGGATTGCTGAAATTTCTTGAAGAGCACAGGCAGGCAGATGATATATATGTAACCTCTGGTAGTATAAAGCCACAGGAGGTTGCAACCCTGCAAAAACATTTTAAAGTTGTGCTTAGGCATGCCGGTGTACGTGATATCAACTTTCACGCCCTGAGGCATACATTTGCTACCCGCTGCGTAGAGAAAGGTTTTGATGTAAAGAGCTTGAGCATGATCCTTGGTCACTCGGATGTTAGCATAACACTTAACACATACGTGCATCCATCAATGGAGAATCTACGCAATATGATGCAGAGCCTCGAATGAGCCATTCGGAACCTATAGAGTGGAGCCCTACTTCGGGCTCCCTTTTTTTTATAATCATATTATGATTCATGGCACTAAAAATTTGTAATCAAAAGCGTAAGCGCTTTAAGGCAGGTTACTTTAGCAAAAAATAAATATCAATAAATAGTTTGAGAAACCATTCATATTGAGCAAATAATGCTTGAATAAGGCGAAAATAATTATCACATTATTCATATAAAATTACTAGCTATAAGGAGGAGTTTCAAAACATGAAAACTCTGAGAAAAACACTCAGCCTCACGCTGGTGTTCGCTCTCGTCTTCAGCCTGATGAGCTTCGCGTTTGCAGCAGACACTACTGCTACGACCACGACCACCACCGGCTATAGCGACGCAGCGTCCATCACCTACAAAGAGGCCGTCGATGTCACTTCCGCCATCGGCGTATTCCAAGGCAGCAACGGCGCTTTCTCCCCGAAGGAGAACCTCACCCGTGAGCAGGCTGCAAAGATCATCACCTACCTGCTCCTTGGTAAGAGCAACGCCGACAAACTGTCTGTTTCTGCAGCACCGTTTACGGACGTTCCGGCTGACCGCTGGTCCGCAGGTTCCATCGCCTACTGCAAGCAGCAGGGCATCATCGCCGGCTATGGCGACGGCAAGTTCGGAACGAACGACACCGTCACAGGCTATCAGTTCGGCAAAATGCTGCTCGTTGCTGACGGCTATGATCCCGAAATCGAAAACTTCGTTGGCGGCAACTGGGCTGTTAACGTAGCAAAGCGCGGTTTTGAAAACGACCTCTTCAAGTACAACGAGCAGTTCAATGGCAACGCTGCTGCTACGCGTGAAGAAGCCGCTCTCTACACCTGCAATACACTCCGTTCTTCCCCTGTCTTCTATCAGAGCAAGGGCACCACGGTTACCTCCAACGGCACGACCATCCATGTCGGTGCAACCGCTCCCGAGCACTACACCAAGACCGTCAGCGGTACCACAGTTAACAAGAGCTATGCCGATATGTACTTCCCCAACCTGAGCTACTCCGCCAACGCTACTGACAATCTTGGTAGAGTGGCAAGAAGCTGGACTTATTACACCAAGCCCATCGGCGCATATCCGATCCTTCCTGCAACGATCACTTACACCGCAAAGACCTCCGAGGCCACTGTAACGAAGGATATCAAGGGTTACACTTTCCCCTCCACAACTCTTCCGGAGTGGTCCAACGGATATGTAGGCTCCGTCGTTAAGACTGCCGCCGCCATTGCGGGCCTCACTGCTAACGGCAGAACAGTTGAAATTTACACGTATGACGGCGTCATCAACAACGTCGTTGCTTACAACAGTGTCCTCGCAAAGGTCACTCTTGTCAACACCGCCAAGGGAACCGTTTCCTACACCATCCCCAGCAACGCATATATGTCCAGTCTCACGCTTACTTCCCCTGTCGGCTACGGCAGCGTGAAGCTCAACGACTATGTAATCGTGACGCCTTATAACAATGGCGGCTCAAGCATCACTTCTTCCTCCTCCATTGACTCCGTCGTTGCAGCAACGCCTGTCATTGGCAAAGCAAACGCAAAGAGCGATTCCGACAAGACCATCACCCTCGGCGGAAAGACCTACACCGCTTCCGTTAACATCGTGAGCGGCAACGCTGTTTCCGATTTCACCCCCTCTGTTAAGGACGATTCCACCCTTCTGCTCGACAAGAACGGCTACATCGTCTATGCAAAGTCTAGCGCAACCGAAACCTCTGACAAAGCGATCGGTGTTTATCGCTTCTCCCAGAGCCTTGTCAACAACGAGATCGTCACCAGCGCTGTTGGCATCACCTCTGACGGCAAGGAAGTTTCCCTGCCTCTGCAATCCACTCCTACAAATGGCGCTNNCATCTGCATCTATTCCGTCTCCAACACCGAAGCCGGCAAGTATGATCTTTCCGCTCCGATCAGTGCTGCTGCCAATTACAGCGCTGCCACCAAGGTCTTCACAAAGACAACTGCAACCATGGCAACATCCGATAAGGCTGCTGCTGATGGAACTTCCACCGCTTACACCTTTGCAAACGATGTAAAGGTCATCTTTGTTGACACGACTAATAAGACCTACAGAGTCATGACTGGCGCGCAGACAATTGCCAGCACAACACTTACCTATGCAGTTGGCAAGGTCAACGATGAGAATCGTATCATTGCCGTCTACACAACCACCGCACCGACCGCTATGTCCACGCTGAGCGATCAGCTCGTCTATGTCAACGGCACGACCGGCGGTCAGCTGAGCAATGAATCCGGAAAACATGTAACCTACAACGCCTATGTCAACGGCAAGGCTGTTGACGGCTTCTACACCGCAAACGGCACGAGCCTTGGCTACCTCACCTCGGGCTTCTACAACATCGACAAGAACGTAGCCGGTGACTACAATGTAGCCCCTGCAAACCGTTTCGTCGGTTCTGAAGCTGCAGGCAACACGCTCGCAGCCGCAAACGGCCTCGTTACCGGCCTAACCAAGGATGCCACTCTTGTCACCATCGTAGGTTCTCATGCTGGTACGTCCGGCGCAAAGCAGCTCACGCTCGACGCGGCAAAGACCGTCTTCTACAATGAGGACACCAATGCTGTTGAAAATGTTCTTACCTTTGCAAGCGAAGCTTCTGAGTCTGCACAGGAAGGCGAGTTCGCCCTTTCCGTCCAGGTTCTCTATAACCCGCAGACCGGCGTTGCTTCCCATGTGTATTTCAGCAAGTACAACGACCTGAACTATGCTCGGGCAAAGGCTCTCACTCCTGCACTTACAGTAGATGTCGACGCACAGACGATTACCGGAGCGACATCTGCCACAACTTATGCACAGCTCGCAAGCCTGATCTTCGCGGGTCAGACTGTAAAGATCAGCTCTGGCGCTACCGATGACGGCTATGCTGCTGCGACTGCAATCGACTCTACAAATGCATCGACAACTCTCACAGCTTCCACAAACAGATACTTCTATGTCATGCCCAAGAATGGCACGACAGCTACGGTGTACGCGATCACTGTTGGTGCATAAGCATCGAGCAAATCCGTTTACTTGACAAATTACAGATGTGATTTTCTGAGTTGAACGGAAGCGCCCCCACGGCCANAAGTCGTGGGGGCGCATTTTACGTTCTGCTATTCTTTCGAGCTGCTTGCCGCGGGCGTTTCAGCTTCCGGCTGTTCGAACCAGTCGTCCGCCACCTCGCGTTCCTCAACCGCCTNNGCTCTCACCCCCCGAAAGCGGAACGTGCTGCCCGCTGTGAATTTGTTTGCGGTGTCTGTCGAGACAAAATTCAGTGTATTCAGCGCGGCAAACGAAAACATATAGGAAAACCCAAACGTAAAGCTTCCGCTCCCAACGGTTAAAAGCGTGACCGGATTAGGGCCGCCGTGCGTTAAAAACACAAGTCTGTATGGGCTGTTGGCAGACACATATGCAATTTGGCCGGACGACGGGCTTGAATATCCCATCCCGGTATACGCGCAGCTGTAATTTGACCCGTTTACCCGCACATAGCTTGCCTGCGTGACGTTTACATCCAGAAAGACATATTGATACTTTGTAAAGTCAATATCGCTGACGTCCACGTCGATCTGTGTTACGCCGCCCATCGTCGTTTTGATCTGCTTGAGATCGACAAGCTNNGGTTATCCGCATTCATTTCCTCCATGAGAAACGCGTCCGAGAGTTGCCACCGATTCAGCCCGAGGGTTTCCGTTTTTCCACTTGACAATATATTAACTCCTTTCAATTTGGGCGCTCTTGCCCGGTATTTTTCCTCACCCAAAAGCCCCGGAGAAAGGAGTATGGCACAAAGCAATACATAGATGCAACGTCGTTTTGTAAATATTTAACAGCCGGCGGAGCTATGCCCTTTTCGCCTCGCCAAGCGCGTTTTTTACATAAAAAAGCGAATATCCCGGACGTAAAAACGTCCGGGATATTCGTTTATGGCCGGAATATATCGCGCTTTCTTTTTTGCCCTTTTACGCCGTGAGAACATCCGCGCTGCGCTGCGTTGTGCAGGCGGGATAGGCCGCAGCATCCCACGCATAGCGCCGGGACATCTCCTTGTCCGTTCGCATGAAAGCTCCGGCAGCGCCGAGCGTCCCGCTTTGCGAGACGTCGGCGTGATACCACGCGCCGTCAATGAGGACAAGATTCCATGTGTGCGCCACACCGTCCAGCGTGCCGCTAACGACGCGGCTGTCGATGCTTCCCTTTGCGCACAGGGCGGAGAACGCGAGCGCCAGTCCCCTGCTGTCCGCCGAGCCGGTGACGAGCGCGCCGTAGGCAGTCGAGCCGAGCGCTGCGCCATCCAGCGCATAGGCGCAGTCCCGGGCAACGGCGTTGTACGCGGCGAGCGCAAAGCTTGCCCCGTCCGCAGAACCGATGCCGTCTGCGTACTGGCTGACTCTGCCAAGGAGCGTGGACTTCATCTTTTGCAGCTCCGAGGTGCGCCAGCCGTACTCCAGCTCGACCTCTACAAAGCGCAGGCTGCCCGTTTCGGGGTAAATCTGCACCGCGACCTCCGGCTGCACAACGCAGGCCGTAGGATCGGCCTCAAACGCGCGCCGGACCGCCGCCTTGACCTCGTCCGCCGTGATCGAGGGGCTGATGAGCTTGAGCGACGTGTAGGTGTTGAGGCCCGAAAGCGTCTCCGCCATGGTCTCCTGTAGGTCGGACTTGTCGGAAAGATAGCGCACCGCATCGATCTCGCTCTGCGTGTGGCGGTAGGAGATGTAGACGACGGCCTCATAGTAGTTTGCGACGCGCGAGAGGTCTGTAGAAATGTAGTTGACGCAGTAGGCCGCGAGCGCGTCCTGATTTTTGACCTCCTGGCAAGCCTGCGTGAGGTCGGTTTGCAAAACGCCGTCGTAGTCCGCGAGTTTGAGCCGGCCCACCGTCTTGTGCGTCCGCACAAGGGTTGAGACAGCCGTTTTCAGCCCGGCGTAATCGGAAACGTCCACTGCGGCGGTTTCTGCCGTGTGCGTCGCATCCTCATATTTCGTAACGGAGAGGTACTCCTTTTTAAACGCGCCGCAGCCGGCGAGCGACAAAGCAAGGCTCGCCAAAAGCAAAAGCGCGACCGCGCGTTTTTTCATACCTGCCCCCGTTTCCATCAGTTCTGCGGCGTGATGTTCCCAAAATTTTGACCGAAGACGTCGCGCGCGTCGGTGACGATGACAAAAGCGGACTCGTCGATGCCGCGAATGACGTTTCGGATTTCAACGATCTGCTGGTGTTTGATGGCGCAGAGCAAAACCTGCTTGTCCGCGCCGGAATACGCGCCCTTGCCATAAAGTACCGTCACGCCCCGGTGCAGCTTTTCGACGATGGCATCTTTTATCTCGTCGCTGTGCTCGGAGATAATCAGGCAGAGCTTCGACTGTGAAGTGCCATAGAGCACGACATCGATCATTTTCGACGCGACATAGATGCCGACGACCGTGTACATCGCGTTGTCAAACTTGCGGAAAATGACCGCATAGGTCGTAATGATGATAGCGTCGAGGCACAAAATGAGCGTTCCAAAATTGACATAGGGAAAGCGCTCCCGAATAAGCTTCGCGATAATGTCGGTGCCGCCGGTCGTAGCGCCCGTGGAGTAGACAACGCCAAGGCCGAAGCCGGTTAGAACGCCGCCGTACAGCGCCGCCAGTACGGGCTGCGTTGTGAAGTCAAAGTTGATGCGCCCCATAAAGTCGATGAGGAGCGAGCACGAGAGCATGCCCAGAAGCGAGCTTGCGATGAACTTCCAGCCGTAGTGTTTGAGTGCGATGAGAAACAGCGGGACGTTCAGCGCGATAATCATAACACCGATGGGGTATTTGGCGTTGATATAATTTATAATGAGCGCGACGCCGGTGATACCGCCGGAGAGGAGCTGCGCAGGATGATAGAACCACTGAATGCCCATCGCGAAGATTGCCGAGCCAAGTATGATCTTGATGATCTTCACAGCCGTCAGGCGCATGGTCTGCGTTTCCAAGGCTTCGCCTTCCTTCCTATTCTTCAATGAGGCTCATTTGCTTTTCCTCGCGGTCCTCGTCCCGCAAAAGCGCCCCTGCAACGGGGATGCTCCTCGCCCGGTAACGCGCGGCGTTTTTGATTGCGGAGTCCTCGACATAAAGGGCTTTCGCGACCGTGTATTTTTTCTTGACGTTCATCAAAGCCACGCCGATCGTCGTGCGTGAGGTCTTTGGCGTCAAAAGGGCCGAACTGAAAATGAGCGCACGGCCCTCCGTCGAAAACACAGCGATCTCCCGCTCGCCGTCGAGCGGCAGGAGCGAAACCAGCGGACTCTTATCCGAGTACGCGCCGGTAAGACGTTTGCGGTTTGTTTTTGTTGCATAGGCAGAAAGGGAAATGCGCGCGGCTTTACCGTTTTCAAAAAACAGAAGGATGTCGCCCGTATAGTCGGCGGGCTTTACCATGCACAGGACATTTTCACCCTCGTCCATCTCCAGACGCGTCGGCAGATAGACGCCCAAGACGCTCGCCTTCGTGTCCTCAAAGTCTGCAACCTTGACTTTGTAGACCTGCTGCTTATCTGTGAAAATCAAAAGCTCGTCGCGGTTTTCGCCCTCGAATTCCTGAGACGGTCCGTCGTTTTCCTTGTACTTCTGCTCGCCGGACATGCGCAGGGACTGCGGCGTTATTTTTTTGAAATAGCCCTCGCGGGACAAAAACAGCGCGACCGGGTAGTTTTCCGCTTCGGGCTCTTCGCTGACCTCCGGGACCTCCTCGGCATAGACGATACCGGTTTTGCGCGGGATGGGATACTTATTGTTTATTTCCTTTAATTCATCGACAATGATCTTTTTAACGCGCCGCGGGGAATTCAAAATGTCCTCAAGGTCGGCAATGTCTTTTTCAAGGGTATCCGTCTCCTCGGTGCGTTTGAGAATGTACTCCTTATTGATGTTGCGCAGCTTTATTTCCGCGACAAACTCGGCCTGTATCTGGTCGATACCGAAGCCGATCATCAAATTGGGGACGACCTCCGCCTCCAGCTCGGTGTTGCGGATGATGGCGATGGCCTTGTCGATGTCGAGCAGGATTTTTTTCAGACCGTTTAAAAGATGCAGCTTGTCCTTTTTCTTCGCAAGGTCAAAATACACGCGGCGGCGGACGCATTCGGTGCGCCAAGCGGTCCACTCGGAGAGGATTTCGTGCACGCCCATAACGCGCGGATTTCCGGCGACGAGGATATTGAAGTTGCAGGGAAAACTATCGCACAGCGGGGTGGACTTCATAAGCTTTTGCATGAGCTTGTCGGGGTCGGTGCCGCGCTTGAGGTCGATGGCAAGCTTCAGACCGCCCAGGTCGGTCTCATCCCGCATATCGTTGATCTCTTTGAGCTTTCCCGCTTTCACCATTTCGGCGGCCTTGTCCATGATGGCTTCAACCGTCGTGGTATAGGGGATTTCATAAACCTCGATGATGTTTTCTTCTTTAATGAACCGCCAGCGGGAGCGAACCTTAAAGCTGCCCCGGCCCGTCTCATACATTGCGCGCATCTCATCCGCGCTATAGATAATCTCGCCGCCGGTCGGAAAATCCGGTGCGGGCAGGGTCTGCATGAGATCGCATTCAGGGTCTTTCAGATAGTTTATCGTCGTTTCACAGACTTCATTCAGATTGAAGCCGCAAATCTGACTCGCCATGCCGACGGCGATGCCGGTGTTGGCCGAGACGAGGACATTCGGAAATGTCGTCGGCAGGAGCGTCGGCTCCTTCATACTGCCGTCGTAGTTGTCCGCGAAATCGACGGTATCCTTGTCTATATCGCGGAAAAGCTCCGAGCAGATGCCCGAGAGCTTTGCTTCGGTGTATCGCGAGGCAGCATAGGACATATCACGCGAATAGACCTTGCCGAAGTTGCCCTTGCTGTCCACAAACGGGGTCAAAAGCGCCTCGTAGCCCGNNGCGTCGCCGTGCGGGTTCAGGCGCATGGTCTGGCCGACGATGTTGGCGCTTTTCGTGCGCGCACCAGAGAGCAGATTCATTTTGTACATCGTGTACAAAAGCTTTCTGTGCGAGGGCTTGAAGCCGTCGATCTCGGGAATGGCGCGCGAGACAATAACGCTCATAGCGTAGGGCATATAGTTGACCTCAAGCGTCTCCGTGATGGGCTGCTCCACCACCTCTGCGTGCAGGCCCTCGACGTTTGGGTTGTTAATATGTTTATTTTGTTCTGGCTGTTTTTTCTTTGGCATGAATGCCTGTCCTCTCTATTCCAAATCGGTCCCGCTTGTTACGAAATGTCCACGAGGTCCAAAAATTTATAGCCGTTTTCGGCGATATGGACCTTTCTTCCCGAAAGATTATCGCCCAGCAGAAGGTCGAACTGATCCGAAGTTGCCTGCGCATCCTCGGGCATCACACGGATAAGGCGGCGTGTTTTCGGGTTCATAGTCGTGAGCCACATCATCTCCGGGTCATTTTCGCCGAGACCTTTGGAGCGGCTGATTGTGTACTTTTTGCCCTGCAGCTTATCCAAAATGTCTGCCTTTTCGCGCTCTGAGTATGCAAACCAAGTTTTTTCCTTGCAGCCTATTTCATAAAGCGGCGACTCCGCGATGTAGACACAGCCCTCGCGGATGAGCGTCGGCGTGAGCCGAAACAGCATCGTCAGAATGAGCGTCCGAATTTGGTAACCGTCCACGTCGGCATCGGTACAGATAATTATCTTGTCCCAACGGAGATTTTCGATGTCAAAATTTGAGAGGTCCTTTCCCCTGCCCTTTTCGACCTCCACACCGCAGCCAAGAACTTTGATTAAATCCGTAATGATTTCGCTCTTAAAAATTTTGCCGTAGTCAGCCTTTAAGCAGTTGAGTATTTTGCCGCGCACCGGCATGATGCCCTGAAATTCCGCATCGCGGCTGAGCTTGCAGGCGCCGAGTGCCGAATCTCCCTCCACGATATAAATTTCGCGCTTGTCGATATCCTTGGAGCGGCAGTCCACGAATTTTTGAACGCGGTTGGCAAGGTCAAGGTTCCCCGTGAGCTTTTTTTTGATGCTCACACGCGCGCGTTCGGCCTGCTCGCGGCTGCGCTTGTTGATAAGCACNNGGCCTCCTGTTTGTGCTCGATGAAATAGACTTCGAGCTGCTCGCGGAAAAAGTCCGTCATGGCCTCCTGAATGAACTTGTTGTTAATGGCCTTTTTGGTCTGGTTTTCATAGGAGGTCTGGGTTGAAAAGCAGTTTGTGACGAGAATCAGGCAGTCTGCCACGTCTTGAAAGCCAATCTTGCTCTCGCTCTTTTGGTATTTGCCCACCTTTTTGATGTAGCCGTCGATGGCGGAGACAAAGGCGCTTTTCGTCGCCTTGTCCGGGGCGCCGCCGTATTCGAGCCACGAGGAGTTGTGGTAGTATTCGATGCGGCTGACAAGATTGGAAAAGCAAAACGCCGCCGTGAGCTTCACTTTATATTCCGGCTTGTCCTCGCGGTCGCGGCCCCGGCGTTCCGTCTCAATGAAGGTCGGGGTAGAGAGCGTTTGCTCGCCCGCGATCTCCGTGACATAGTCGAGAATGCCGTTTTCGTAAATATATTCGGTCGTTTGAAATTTTCCGGGGCCGATTTCGTTTTTGAGCTTGAAGGTAACGCCCGCGTTGACGACCGCCTGCCGCTTGAGCGTTTCCTGATAATACTCAAGTGGGATATTTATATCCGTAAAAACCGCAAGATCGGGCTTCCAGTGGAAGTCGGAGCCGGTTTTTTTGTAGTTTGATTTTTCTTTGTGAAGCTCACCGACATTTTTGCCTTTTTCAAAATGAAGCTTGTATTCGTAGCCGTCGCGGTGGATGACCGCGTCGAAGTATTCGCTCGCGTACTGCGTTGCGCAGGAGCCGAGACCGTTTAAGCCAAGGGAGAACTCATAATTTTCGCCCTCGTCGTTCTGATACTTGCCGCCGGCGTAAAGCTCGCAAAAAACAAGCTCCCAATTGAAGCGTTTTTCGTTTTCATTCCAGTCCACAGGACAGCCGCGTCCAAAATCCTCGACCTCAATGGACTTGTCAAGATAGCGCGTGAGGGTTATAATATCGCCATGGCCCTCGCGCGCCTCATCGATGGCGTTCGAGAGGATTTCAAACACCGCATGCTGGCAGCCCTCAAGTCCGTCCGACCCGAAGATGACCGCCGGGCGCTTGCGGACGCGGTCCGCCCCCTTGAGCTGGGAGATGCTTGTGTTTCCGTATTCTGCCGTGGTTTTTTTCATAGGCCCTCCGTTTTAGTCTGCTAAATCGCAAGATGTGGTGCGCATAAAAGTCTGTCATAAACTCATATAGTATATCCTAAGCGCGTCCAAAATGCAAGAAGCCGCGCAGATTTCACTGCCGCATTTTTCCGTGCTTTCCGGTTGAGCCTGCCCGAAAAAGCGCATAATAAGCGCAGGAGGGATGCATATGAACGCACAAAAGCGCGCGGAGATATCGCGCAAGAAGGAATGCGGCCGCGCCGCCGGCGAAATCGAGGACATCCGCGGCAGTCTCTTTGAGGCCTACAGCCACTTTGACGACACGACGGACCCGGACGCGATGGACGCCTGCATCTACGAGATCAGCGCCCTGCGCAGCCGCTACAACACCGCGCTCAAGCACTACCGGCAAAAATATTCCTAAGCGCCCCCGCGAAACCGCGGGGCTACATATAAAAATTCATACATAAGGAGAAAAATCATGTCTCTCCCCTTCCTCACGACCGCCGCATCGATCACAAGCGCCGGTATCGGCGGAACCATTGTCTGCATCGTTCTTCTAATTTTGTTTTTTAAGCTCCTTGCAAAACCCCTCAAGTGGATCTTTAAGCTGCTGCTAAACGCGCTCTCGGGCTTCATCGCCCTCGTCCTCATAAACTTCGTCGGCGGCTTCATCGGTCTTTCGCTGACTGTCAACGTTGTGAACTGCCTTGTCGCCGGCTTCCTAGGCCTGCCGGGCGTTATTTTACTCATTTTGATCAAGTATCTTTTTTGACGCGGCGTACATATATAATATGCGCTTTTGCAAGCGGACCTTAAAATGCGGCTCGGCCGTCCGTTTTAAGGTCCGCTTCATATTTTTATGGCATCATGAAGAAAAATTCACGCTGGAGGGTATGCCATGAAAAAGTTATGTGCTCTTTTTCTAGCTGTTGCGATGACGCTGAGTCTTGCGGCTTGTGGGACGTCCGGAAGCTCTGCGGACAAAAACGACTACGCAACCTCGCTTTTTGGCGGGGAGGTCATGACCGTCGATATCACAGTGAACGCGGAAGCGTGGGCAAGCCTCCTCGAAAACGCGACCTCAAAACCGACGGTAGATGCCACCGTTGCCATAAACGGTGAAACGTACAAAAATGTTGCGGTCAAAACAAAGGGCAACACCTCGCTCACGCAGGTGGCCCAGAGTGATAGCAACCGTTTCAGTCTGAAACTGAGCTTTGACAAGACAAACAAGAGCCAGACCTGCCACGGACTCGACAAGCTCGACCTCAACAATATCTACGGCGACACAACCTATTTAAAGGAATACATGTCCTACGCGCTGTTCCAGTACATGGAGGTCCCTTCGAGTCTCTGCACGTTCGCGGAGGTCAAGGTGAACGGCGAACACTACGGCTTCTGCCGCGCTGTGGAGGATGTGGACGAAAGCTATCTTGAACGCAACTACGGCTCCGATTTTTCCCGCCCCGCGCGGAAAACCCCGGAGGACGAGAGCGGGCCCGGGGGGGGGGGGGGGAGAGAGAAAAAAAAAAAAAAAAAAAAAAAAAAAACACCCGGGGGGGGGGGGGGGGNNTACGGCTCCGATTTCTCCGGTCAGGCGTATAAGCCCGAGAGCATGGACATGGCCGGCGGCAAGGGCGGAATGAAAAACGATCAGAAATCCGATAAAGCTGAAAGATCAGACGCCTCTCAGAAAACAGGCGCCCAGTCCGACGGCGCACAGAACGCTGCGCCCTCCGGCATGCCCGAACCGGACGGCACGCCGCCCGCGATGCCATCCCAGAACGGGAACGTGTCCGGTCAGATGCCCCCATCGCAAAACATGGAGGATCAACACGCAAACGGCGGTCAGGCCCCGAGCGGTATGCCCGACTTCGGTGGTCAAGGCGGCCCCGGCGGCATGTGGCAGAATAACGGAGGCGCCGGCATGAACGGAGCCTCCGGTGGCGTGAGCCTCGTCTACTCGGACGACAGCGTCGACAGCTATTCAAACATCTTCGACAACGCCATCACAGACCCCGGAACCAGCGACAAAACGCGCCTCATCTCAAGTCTCAAGGCTATCTCCGAGGGCAAGGATCAAGAAAAATATATCGACGTCGATGAGGTCTTGCGCTACGCCGCTGTGAACGTTTTTCTCGTGAACCTTGACAGCTACTTCTCCAATATGGCGCACAACTACATTTTGGTCGAGCAGTCTGGAACGCTCTCTATGCTGCCGTGGGACTACAATCTCTCGTTTGGCACGCATCAGCTCAGCAGCGCGTCGAACGCCGTCAACTATGCGATTGACACGGTCTTCGACGGCGTTGAGGCAAGCGAGCGGCCCATCATCGGAAAGCTCCTTGAAAACGAGACCTACATGGCCAAATACCACGAATACCTCCAGCAGCTCTGCGATTATGTAACTTCCGGCAAGTTTGACGCGCTTGTCGACAAGGAAGCCTCGCTCATAGACTCCTATGTCCAGAACNNCCCAGAACGACACGACCGCTTTCACGACCTACGGCGAATTTAAGACCGGTGTCACGGCGCTCAAGACTTTTGCAAAGCTCCGCAGTGAGAGCGTTTCCGGCCAGCTTTCGGGCAGCATTCCGTCCACCACCGACGCGCAGAAGGATTCGACCGCTCTCGTCGACGCGAGCGCGCTTGACCTCTCCGCCCTCGGCTCCATGACAAATGNNATAAGCAAGGCGCCGCCGCGCCAGGCACTTCCCAGAGCACCGAGCAGAAAAAAGCTGCGCAGTCCCCCTCTCCGTCCGCTTAACCGATAGGGCGCAGCCCCGGCGAATCGCCCCGACGGATATGCAAAGCCCCTGTCATCCCAGGATCTCCCTCTCTTTTATTCTGGGGCGCGAAGCAATAAAAAATCTCCGAAATGATCGGCGTCGGCGCTCCTCTCCATGCGCTCCCCGCTCGAAACGATGGCAGCGCTCGACGTTCATATGGCGCACAAGGCGTTTGCGACCTTTTTCACAGCCTGAATACACAAAAAAATCCTGTCATTTGAAATAGAATGACAGAATTTTTATTTTCACAAACTGTTTTTTGCGCTCACACATCCAGCGCCCGGATAAGCTCCGGGAGGACCGGCTCGAATTTGGTGCCGTACCAATGCTTCTCATCCCCAGCGGTGTTTTCAATGCAGCGGACGGTGTAGTCGGCGGCGATGCGGGCGGCGTCGAGCTTTGTTTTGCCCCGCATGAGCGCGCCGGTGAAGGCGGAGGCGAAAATGTCCCCTGTGCCGTGGCTGCCCCTTGGAAGGCGCTTGTGACGGTAATATTCGAGCTTGCCGTTTTCAAAAACGACGACGCCGGTCTGATCCGGCGCATAGCCGACACCAGTGAGAACAACCGTTTCCGTTCCCGCCGCCGCGAGCTTTTCGCAGAGCGCTATAATATATGCCTCGTCGTAGCTCTCGCGGTACGCCGTCCCAGTCAAAAGACACGCCTCGGTGATGTTCGGCAAAATAATATCCGCCTCGGCGCAAAGGCCCTTCATGGCCTCGACAAACGGCTGGTCAAAGCCGGGATAGAGCTTACCGTTATCGGCCATGGCGGGATCGGCAATCTTGAGCGCGCCGGGCTTTCCCATCGTTTTCATAATGTTCCCGACAATCGCGATCTGCTTGACGCTGCCGAGATAGCCGCTGTAAACGGCGTCAAACGCGATACCCTCAGTCTGCCAGTGCTTTTGGACGGCAGGCATATCGTCCGTGAGGTCGCGGAAGGTGTAGCCCTTAAAGCCGCCCGTGTGCGTCGATAAAACAGCGGAGGGCAAAACGCAGGTCTCGACCCCGCAGGCCGAAATGACCGGCAGCGCCACTGTCAGCGAGCANTGGCCCACGCAGGAAATGTCCTGTATTGTTAGAACTCTCTTATAAACACCGGCCATGTCAAGCACCTCTGTTCTATTTTCATTTCCCTATATGATTAGTGTATTTATTGGCCCTTATCATAATCTTTTCCCTCTGTCGTGTCAAGAGTTGCCGTCAAAAAAACGGAAACGGAGAAAAAACTTTGTGCACAACTGCCTATCGGCAGCGCTTGCGGGCGGCGGTATTTCCCATTCTGCCGAAGCGTACAGTAAAAAAGCGCCGGACGAATGTACTCCGTCCGGCGTCGGTTTTCTGCTACGCTCT
>DEMY01000066.1:3858-4193 GCA_002359425.1 Clostridiales bacterium UBA2658 | reverse complement strand
CGTCCTCCGTCAGCATACCGCCCTGCCCGATGGATTCCAGCGCGCGGTGGCTCGCGTTGAACTCGACCGGCAGCGTTACAAGTTGGAAGAAAACGCACAGCGCAAAGAGGAACAGGCCCACATACGCAAGCGCGTAAAAGATGTTCGACATCCCGCTCAAAATAATGCCGACAATGATGAGCGGCACCGCGAGCTGGGAGCCGATGTTCGTCATCGGTATGATGGCCATGCGGAGCTTGATCGGTCCGTAGCCCTCCGCGTACTGGCAGGCGTGGCCCGCCTCGTGCGCGGCTACGCCGATGGCGGCGGTCGAAGTGCTACTGTAAACGTCGTCC
>DEMY01000066.1:396-3843 GCA_002359425.1 Clostridiales bacterium UBA2658 | reverse complement strand
GAAACGCGCTCGATGCGCACATTCGTAACCCCATGCGCGCGCAAAACGCGCTCGGCGGCCTCCGCCCCCGTGAGGCCGGATGCGGCACGCTGTTTGCTGTATTTTTTAAAGGTGGACTGCACGTTCCCGCTCGCGATCATCGCGAGAAGAAAAACGGGCAGAACAATGATGAAATAGGTCCAGTCGTAATACATGGTGCGCCTCCGAAAAAGCGGGCCAAAGCCCGCTGCTTTTGAATGTCACAATAAAATTAGTATATTATGATTACTTAAAAAAGTCATCAAGAATCTGTGAATTCAAGACTGCTTTTTAAGTCTTTGTCGACTCGACGCATTTCAGTCCCCGCAAAGTGTGCAGAACGACGATATTTGTGAATCATTCATAAACAGCCTTGACTTATTTCAAAAAGTATTGTATCTTATAGCTAGAGAAAGGGGCGAGTCCAATGTGCAAAGTCAATTCGCAAACCGGTCCTTTCAAAGCAGATACCCGGTGATTCCAAAGCGTTCCAAAGCCCATCTCACTTGATGTGAGCAAAGCGGTTCAGGCGGTCGGGAGCGTTTTCTCCCAGACAGGCCACGGGCCGCGCGACAGATGTAGGCAGGCGGTTCGTCAGAGTGTTTCCCCGGCGTCTCTGCAATCCCCCAGCAGCCCCAGCAATCTCAGTAACCCCGCAAATTCCAGAGAAGTGAGGTAAACCAACTGGATGAAAACTGAACAGAAGTAGCCCCCTGCCCACGTCGGATGAGCAGGGGGCTTGGCTTTTGTTTTCGGCCTCCCGACGCTTCCGTTTTCATAAACGCTTCATCCGCCGCGTGCCGCTTTGCATACAGCTTCTGGAACGCCCAATGCACAAAAGGGGCCAGAAAAAAGCGCGTAAGCCCCAAATCCGAGCTTACGCGCTTTCGCTGCACGGTCTATGTTTATTTTAACAATTCCCGCTCGAACTTTTAAGCGCTTTCACAAAAAAACTTCACTTCACAAACATGATATCAACGTCCACATTTCCGCTGATGCCGTCGATACTGCCGTTGTCGCCATACTGCCACATTGCGAAGTCATAGTAGAAGGTCGGGGCACTCACACCGAATTGCGCAAGCCAGAAGGGGTAATCTGTGAGCTGGCGCAAATCATATTTGAGGTAGCCCTGCGTGCAGTTGAAGTAGACCATCGGGGCGTAACCCGCCGCCGTGACGCGTTCGGAAAAGGTAACGGCACACTGCGTGAGTACCGAGCTATCAACATTGTCCGTACGCGCGCCGCCGCCGCTCTTGTTTTCCCAGTCAAAAACGACGGGACCGGTAATCGAATAGCCCTTGAGCTTTGCAATGACGTAGTCCGCTTCCTCGGCGGCTTCCGCCGTCGTCGTCGCCTGCGAGAAGAAATAAACGCCGACGTCAATTCCCGCAGCGGTCGCGCCCTTGATATTCTGCTGGAAATACTTATCATCGTAAATGGAGCCGGATACGAAGTAACGCCCGCCGACGCGGATAATGGCAAAGTCAACGCCGGATGCCTTGACCTTCTGCCAGTCAATATTGCCCTGGAATTCGGACACGTCGATGCCGTGCTTGACTGTGACGCCGGAGCCGGCATAGCTCATAATGCCGTTTGCATCCTTTGAAAAGCCGGAAGCGGCATAGGTGCTGGCGGGAACGCTATCCATGACCTCGAACTTCCGGCCTCCGAAGGTCAGGTACTTGGCGTTCGTCTGCTGCTTATACTGCTGCACACGCCAGACGATTGCGCTGATCTCCGCGCGCGTGATACTGTCTGACGGATTTAAAAGGCGGGTGCCGGTATCGAGACTTCCGACCATAATCTGCTTTTCGTAGAGCGCGGTCGCATAGCCGTTTGAAACGTCCGCAAATGGCGACTCCGCGCCGGAGGCGACGAGTCCGAGCGCCTTACCGGCGAGCTTTGCCACCGAAAGGCGGGAGATGGCAGTGTTGTAGTTATAGGCCTCATCCGAACCCATAAAGCCGTTTTTGACGGCGAAGGCCGCGTAGCCAGAGGCCCAGTTTGCCCCGGTCGCGCTCTGCGCGGGATAACCGGCGGCAAGAATGATGAGCTTCATGGCTTCGCCGGTCGTCACGTTGCCGCCCGGGTTAAAGGTTCCGTCCGGCAGGCCGTTAATAACGCCGGAGGATGTGAGATTTGTTACATAATCGTAGTACCAGACGCCCTGCTTCACGTCCGGAAAGGTCTTTGTTCCAGCCGCAAGCGCGGCGGGCTGGAGAATGACGCACAGCGCGAGCACGAGGCAGAGCGCCGCCAGCGGTTTTTTCTTATGTAGAGTCATGGGGGACATCCTTTCGTATGTAGTCGGCAAAAGATATTTATGTTTTGACGCACGCGGTGGCAAAAAGTTCCCAGCGCAACGCCATTTCACTTTTAATTTTTTCATTCTATAAAACTTTGGCACGAATTACAAGACTTTTTCGAAAATTTAGTTCGGTAATATTTCCCTCTTGTATGGGGTATACAAATAGCGGGATAAAGAGTTGTAACATTTTCGCCAGCCGAATATTGGACTTTCCCGCCGGCCGGTGCTATACTTTTATTACGTGATTTGTAATGTGTTCACCATTTCAGAAAGGTGGGTTTCCAAAATGGCATTCCGCAAGCTGACGACGCCTTCTTTAAAAGAAGTCTTCGTACAGGAGATTGAAAACATGATTCTTTCGGGCGAACTCAAGATTGGCGACCAGCTGCCGCCGGAGCGTGAGCTTGTCGCAAGCACCGGCGTGAGCCTTTCCGTCGTGACGGCGGGCATCACGGAGCTGGAAAGCTGCGGTTTCGTGGAAATTCGCCCGCGTCAGGGCATCTTTGTTTCGGACTACATCCACAAGGGTTCGATCGAAACGCTCCGCGCGCTCATGCGCTATAAAAACGGCATGCTTAGCGGCCGGGAGCTGCGCTCCCTCATTGAAACGCGGATCGCGCTCGAGCAGCTCATGATCCGCCAGGTCATCGAGTGCAGTAGCGGCGAGGAGCTGCGCGCACTTTCCAAATATCTCGACCAGATGGACGCCGAGGAGGAGCCGGAAAAGGTCGTCGATGCGATCATGGACTTTTTCCACGAGATGTCCACGCTGAGCGACAACATCCTTCTGCCGCTTCTCTACCACTCGTTCCGCTCCGCGATGAGCGGCATGTATATGCGTTTCATCGAGAAAAACGGTCTCGCTCCGGCGCGCGATACGACGCGGCAGCTCTACGATTACGTTCTCGCGCGTGACACGGAAAAGGCTGTCGAGTGGGTCGATATCTACCTCCGCCGCGTCATCGAAGGGCCGTCTGCCATCGTCGAACCTGTGGACTGATTCTGCTCGGCGCCCCGCACCTTTATTCAACACGAATAAAAAATCTCCCCTCGCCCATCGTCTTCCGTTCATACGAAAGGCGAGCGGCGGGAGGAGATTTTTTGCCCGTACAGTGGATGTA
>DEMY01000066.1:0-366 GCA_002359425.1 Clostridiales bacterium UBA2658 | reverse complement strand
GTCGCGGAGCTTGAAATAATTATTTTCGCCAATGCAGTAGGCGAAAGCGCCAAGCGGCGCGCCATCCAGCATTACATTGGAGCTGCCGGGCTTTGCAAAGCGAAGTTTCCCAGCGTCCGCAGTGCCCATCTCGCCGCCCACGGGGGTATAGGCCGCGTTGGAAATCAGATTTACAGATTTTGCTGCCGCGTCCCAGACGATCTCAAAGCGCTTCGCTGTTCCATTCAAAAGCATCGCGACGTCGCGGAGCTTGTAATAGCCGGTATCGCCGATATAGCAGACCTCCAGTGCCGCCGGTTTTCCGTCGAGCATAATGTTCTGCGCCGCCGCTGTGACGGGTGGCTCCGTCGTTATAAGAACCGTGTC
>DEMY01000076.1:25992-28292 GCA_002359425.1 Clostridiales bacterium UBA2658 | reverse complement strand
CGCTGCTGCTGCCCGCCGGACAGACCAAGGGCGGACTTGTTGAGCCGATCCTTGAGTTCGTCCCAGATAGCGGCATCCTTTAGGGAGCGCTCCACAATCTCGTGGAGCTTGGCCTTGTTCCTGACCCCGTGGATACGCGGTCCATAGGCGACATTGTCGTAAACGCTCATCGGAAACGGGTTCGGCTTTTGAAACACCATACCGATCTCGCGGCGCAAGGCGTTCACGTCAACTGACGGGGCGTTGAGGTTTTCACCCTTATAAAGCTCCATGCCGGTGATCTTCACGTCAATGACGAGGTCGTTCATGCGATTGAGCGTTTTCAAAAATGTTGACTTGCCGCAGCCGGACGGGCCGANNACTCCTTACGCTTTGTAGTTGAATATCCTGCATGGCGATGGGCGTCATCTTTCCCTCTCCCTTCGGAAGTGCCGGCTGACCAGAGCGGCGGCGAGATTGACGAGAAGGGCCAGCAGCATCAAAATGGCAGCGATGGCAAAGGCAACGTCAAAATCGCCCTGCTCCTTAGCGTAGACGTAAAGGGCAACTGTGAGCGTCGCGCCCGCGCTGTCCAGACCGTGGATGAAATTGTTAAGCTCGTGCGCAAAGCCCGCCGTGAATAAAAGCGCCGCGGACTCGCCCAAAATACGGCCGACGGACAAAATGCAGCCGGTCAAAATACCGTCCACGCAGCCCGGGAGAACCACCGTCCGGACAACGTGCCATTTCCCCGCCCCGAGTCCGAACGCGCCCTCGCGGTAGTTCTGCGGAACGGTCTTGAGACTCTCCTGCGTCGTTCTGAGAACGGTTGGCAGGTTCATAATGGCGAGTGTCAAAGCGCCCGCAATCAGCGAGGTCTGCATATTGAGAAACTGGCAGAAGAACAGCATGCCGACAAGACCGTAGATGATGGACGGGATGCCGGTAAGCGTTTCGGCAGCGTACTCGATGGCCGAGACAAGCTTTTTATTGGTCGCGTACTCGTTAAGGTAGATCGCCGCGCCCACGCCGAGCGGCAAGACGATCAGCAGCGCCGCGACGACAATATAGAGCGTGTTCAAAATGTCCGGCAGAATGCCAATACTGTCCGAAAGGTAGCTCGGCTTGGTTGACAGCAGCTTCCATGTAATGCTCGGCAGGCCGTTTTTGAGAACATAGGCGATGAGAAAAGCGGTCAGCGCCAATGTAATAGTGGCGCCCAGACACATCAGGATGCGCATCGCAATACCATAGGCTTTGCGCGAAGTCGAAAGTCCGTTCTTCACTTTTCATCGCCTCTTTTCAGAAAAAGATTGAGCAGCGCGTTTATCAGCATGATAAAGAGGAACAGCACCAGCGCTATGGAGAAAAGCGCCTGCCGCTGCAATCCCGCAGAATAGGACATTTCGCTCGCGACCGCCGTTGTGAGAAAGCGGACGCTCTGGAAAAGGCTCGGCATGTTCGCGACATTGCCCGCGACCATCATAACCGCCATCGCTTCGCCGATCGCGCGGCCCACGCCCAAAACGACCGCCGCCGCGACGCCGCTTTTCGCCGCCGGGACGGAGACGTGAAACCACGTTTCCACCTTCGTTGCGCCGAGCGCAAGCGATGCATCCTCATACTCCTTCGGCACCGCGTCGAGCGCAGTCACGGAAACCTTGACAATGGAGGGCAAAATCATAACGGCAAGAACGAAAATAGCCGCCAGCAGTCCCGCGCCGTCCGGCACATGAAAAAGCGTTCGTATGCCTGGCACCAGAACGAGCATACCCACCAAACCGTAGACGACCGAGGGGATACCTGCTAACAGTCCCACCGCCTCCTCGCCCAGCGTCCGCAGCCACGGGGGAGCGGCTTTGCTGAGGAACACCGCCGTGAAAAAGCCGACCGGAACGCCCAGTAGAACCGCCCCCGCCGTGCCATAGACTGAGGTGAGGATGAATGGCAGAATGCCGAACTGCGGCTCGGCGGCTGTGGAGGCCCATGTCTTTCCAAAGAGGAATTTCACAAGTCCGATCTCGCGAATAGCCGGAATGCCGGAGATGATAAGATAGACGCTGATGAGTAAAACGCTCGCAACGGCGACGAGGCCGAGGATGAGAAATATGAGATGCATAATGGTCTCGACCGGTTTTTCAGAGCTTTTCTTTCGCATTTTCACCTGTCCTTTAGCGGGAAAGGCGGCGGCTGTCAGGCCGCCGCTATTTATCGCGCCGCTCATTTTGTCGGCACCGCGCCGGCCTTGGAGATGATGGAGGAGGCGTCCGCAGAGGTGACGTAGTCAAAGAATGCCTGCGCGGCCGCGGAGAGCTTCGTTC
>DEMY01000076.1:19026-25964 GCA_002359425.1 Clostridiales bacterium UBA2658 | reverse complement strand
GTGTGTAGATATCGGATATCTGCTGGACGGTAAGGCCGGAAACGCCATTTTGCGGGTTCACGATGATGGCGATGCCGTCGAGTGCGAGGGTGGTCTCGGTGAGGCCGGAGGCCTTTTCCTCATCCTTCAGTGCGCGGGAGGAAAGACCTATGTCGCAGCGTCCTTCGCTGACAGCCGTGATGCCGCTGCCGGAGCCGGTGGGGTTATAGGTGAACTTGACGCCGGAGTTTGTGTTCGTGAAAGCCTCTCCCAGCGCACCGATGACCTTTTCCATGGAGGTGGAACCGTCGGTCGCGACGGTGCCAGAAATGCCGCCGGAAGCCGTTGAGGCAGAGGGCGAAGCCGAAGTCGTGCTTGCCTTTGATCCGCAGCCCGCAAGCAGGCTGAGCATGAGAACCGACGCAAGGGCAGTCGCTAAAAGCTTTTTCATTTTAGATTTCTCCTTTACATATTTGACCTTTTCCTTACGCTTACCATGTTAACCAGCGTAGGTAAAATTCAAAAGGGGCGGAATGTAAAATCCGCGTTAAATGTTAATGCAGGGCAAAAAAGCGCCGCTCCGCGAAACAGTGTGACCCGCTCAAGCAAACCGGCATCAAAGAAACAGACCGAAATGAACACATACTGGCTGCCCGCATAAATTGGAAAGTGAGGCTTATGAAAGGGCGAGTAACCATGAATCTTTTGCCAGTGTTTCTTTTTGCTATTTCCGCAAATATTGATAACTTTACTGTTGGTATTGCTTATGGCATTAAAAAAATACAAATCGGTTTAATAAGCAACCTTTTGATTGCTTTTATAAGCGCTGTCGGAACTTTTTTATCTATGCGCATCGGGCTGACGCTCAGTGAATTTATGAGCGTATCATTTGCAAACAAAATCGGGAGTTTTGTTCTTATACTTATAGGAATATGGGCGGTCATGGGCTGTTTTGTAAATCGCTTAGAAAAACGCGAAAAGCGGCGCGCTTCGCATTCCAATTGTAAGCGTCTTTTGGATGAGCCGGAGCTGTGCGATAAGGACGGTTCTAAAACCATTGATGTTAAAGAGTCTGCTGCTCTTGCGCTTGCATTGACGCTCAACAATTTGGGATTAGGCATAGGCGCCAGTATAGCGGGTCTCAGTATTTACATTACGGTTCTATTCACCTTTATTTTCAGCATTCTTACAATTGTGTTAGGATATTCACTGGGAAAAACATACCTGTCCAAATTATTAGGCAAATATGCGCCGCTCATTTCCGGAATCGTTATCGTTGTCCTTGGCGTATATGAGTATTTTCATTGATCTTGATGATGTAACATGGCCATAAAAAATTCCCCGCAAAGGAGCATCAATCCTTCACGGGGAAACAAACGCGCAAAAAAACATACCGTTCCGCGCGTATTATGCGCAATCAAATTGTGGTTTAACGCCAACTTAATGCCTGTCCTTCTTTTTTTTGCGTATTTTCCATGCAACATATAGTACTGCGGCCAAGCTAAACACAATAATGGCCACTATGGAGTATTCATTTACGTAAGGAAGCGCAGATTCCCACGCGCTCCCGAGAAAAGAACCAGCCAGAACCAGAACGGTATTCCACGCGGCGCTGCCAACTGCGGTTAACAGCAGAAAGAGAGGGATATCCATTTCATTGCAGCCGGCGGGGATAGAAATCAGGCTGCGCATCAAGGGAATGCACCGGCAGATGAGGACGGCCTTGCTTTGGTATCTGGAAAACCACCCAATTGACCGATCAACATATTCAGGCTTCAGGTGCAGGACGCGACCAAATTTCCCGCTAAACAACGCTTTTAGACGTTCTGCCTTCAGGGCACGTCCAAGCCCATAGAGGGAAATAGCTCCGGCCAATGAACCAAGCGTGGCAAAAACAATGACCAGCGGAGCATTCATCGAGGTACTAAGCGTCAAAGCTCCGCCGAACAGTAAAACCACCTCGGAGGGTATGGGTGGAAATATGTATTCGATAAAGATCAAAAGGAAAATTCCAAAATAACCAAAACTGTCGATCGTAGAAATCATGGTTTCCTGCATATATAATAACCTTCAATTCTTTTGTATTACATTTATATATTTTTATTAGACGATTAATCTATCATAAAGTTAGGGTTGAATGAAAAATTAATAATAGCAACCACTGACGCATTGAACGCCGATCATTGCAACAGCCAAACAGGGCAAGCCAGAATTGAAAATACAAGAAAACCCCGAAGTCTCAACGACCACGGGGTTCTTTCTTGGAGCTTGAGGTGGGAATCGAACCCACAACCTCATCATTACGAGTGATGTGCTCTACCATTGAGCCACTCAAGCATTTTCGTAACGCGTGAAAATGATTATACCTGTTGGCTCGATTTTTGTCAATAGGTTTCCTCACTTTTTCAAAACTGCACAGCGGGAACAGCGAGGTGAACAAAAAAATCGCACGTTTCGTTCGATTCTGNNACAACGGAAAGGTCCGATTTATTAAATACCTTCCTCTTTTAGGTGTGGCGGTCTTTGTCACAGCCTACTTTCTCTACGGACGCAACATCGATCTCAAAACACTTCTCACCTACACGCCGGACAACCTGTGGCTCGCATTTTTCTTCATGATGGCGCTGTTCGCGGCAAAGAGCATGACCTTCTTTTTTCCGATTTTGGTGCTGGAGGTGCTTTCGGGTATCATTTTCCCGACAGGCCGTGCCCTTGCCATCAACACGGCGGGCTATCTAGTAAGTTTCACGCTCCCCTATCTCATGGGCCGCTCGACCGGCTCCACGCTCACGGACTATCTTATGCGCAGAAACGACAAGCTCCGCGAGCTTTATGCAAACGAGAGCGTAAACCGCTTTTTCCTCTCGTTTTTTCTACGCGCAATCCACTTTTTGCCGATGGATGTAGTGAGCCTGTTTCTTGGCGCGCAAAAAACGGAATACGGCGTCTACATTATCGGCAGTCTCGCTGGCGTCTTTCTCGAAATCTGCTGCGCAACGATCATCGGCGCGAATATACTTGACCCCGCTTCCCCCGCTTTCATCTTCTCCGTAACGGCCAGCGTCGCCGTTGCAGTCGGATCCGTATTCCTGCACAAATACTACGACAAAAAGCGCAAAATAAACGGGTAATAATTTTAACGAAATACAGAGACCGCTGCGGTTCCTTTCGCGACGGTCTCTTTTTTACACCCACATTCGCGATTTTATACATTTTCTCTGTCATGCCCAGTATTTTTCGTCCAAAACTTGACAACCGGAAAATGGCTGTGTTAGAGTTGTGGCATTGCAGACAGGCGGGCAGGCCGTGCGCTCCGCTGAAATGGGAAGGGAGACGGACAACTTGAAAAAACTGATCTCTTTCATAGGCGTTGCCGCTGCCGTCATTCTCTGCGCCGCCGCTTTGATGGGCGGTGGCTGGGGAACGCTGCCGCTGTTGGCGCTCTGGCTTGCGTCGGCTTTTTTGCTGGGCTGGCTCGTTTTTAAAAAGCTGCCGGCGTTTTCTTCTGATAAATGGTATCTCCTGATTGCGGGGGCCTTCTGCGTTGGCCTGCGTGTTCTGGCGCTCGCGCTGTTTCCTGTCGATACAGCGCCGGTGCATGATTTCGGGACCTATTTTCGTCTCGCTTCCTATCTCGCGGGGGACGGGGCACTGCCGAGAACGAGCGCGAACCTCTTTCCACACATTCTCTTTTTCTCCATGGCACTGTCCGTGCCCTTCCGCGTTTTCGAGAGCACAGTACTCACCTATCAGCTCTGCGGCGTCGCGTTGTCGCTCTTGAGCATGGTTTTACTCTACGGCATTATGCGCGGCTTCGCGAAGAAACAGATGGCGTTCTACGGAGCACTGCTCTGGGCCTTTTCGCCCACGCTCATCCTCTATGCGCCTCTCAACTGCAGCGAACATCTGGCGCTCATGCTGACGCTTTTATACATCTACCTGCTCTTTAAAACGGAGCGCAGACAAATTCGCAGCGTTCCTTGTTTGCTCCTAAGCGGAGCCACGCTGGGGCTTGTTTTGCTTGCACTGGAGCTGGTGCGGCCTGTTTCGGTCATTCTTCTGCTCGCAACGCTTCTCTATCTCCCTATCCGGCACTGGAAATCGGTCAAAAAGCGGTTTTTACCAGTCTGCGGGGCCGCGCTCGCGGCTATGCTCGTTTTGATCGGCGGCAAGGNNACTCGCCAAATCGTCCTATGTTTTTACGCTGCTCGCCGGGTCAAACACGGATGCAGGCGGTGCATGGAACGAAGCGGACTCAAAGCTTTTTCTGGACACGATGAAAAAAACTTATGTAAACGGATATGACTATCAAAGCGCTTATGATGCGCTGAACGAAGTGGTTCTTGAGCGCTATTGCGAGATGTCTCCATCAGAATTATGTAAACTTCTTTTTCATAAGAATGAAACGCTCTGGGGCGAGCAGCGCATGGTCGTGTCCTATCTTGTGCAGTATCGGGATGCGGCGCAAAGCTCGGTTCTCGAAACGCACCCGCGCGCGGTTTGGCTCGCGGGACGCTTTTGCGACGCGGGCATGATCGCGCTGCTGCTTTTGTTTGCCGTTGCTTGCTGCGGCGAGCTTCGGCAAAAAAGCGAGACACCGCTGCTCTGGTGCATTACGTCGGTGCTCGGCTTTGTCTGTCTCTATTGCATCTCGGAGGCGTCTGGCCGCTACACGGCCACNNTTTTTTCAACAGAAAGGAAACCGAATCGCATGAATGACTACATCCGTCTGTGCCGCCCGAAGCACTATATTAAAAACTTTCTTCTGTTCGCGCCGCTCGTTTTCGGCGCGTCGCTGGCCTCCTTCTGGATGGTGCTGCTGGCGTTCTGCGGCTTTTCTCTGATCTGCTCGGGTGTGTATATCTTCAACGACCTGCATGACCGGGAGGCGGACGCCGCTCACCCGGTAAAGTGCAAACGTCCCATTGCTTCGGGAGCGATTTCGCCAACGTCGGCCTCGCGCTTGATGGCGGCGCTGCTCATTATCGGCGGCGCACTGACAGCGCTGAGCTGCCGCGCGCACCCGGCCGCGTTTTCCATTCCGGTTATCTACCTCGGCGTGAACGTCCTTTATACAATAAAGCTCAAGCACGTCGTTCTGGCGGATGTGGCCGTTCTGGCCTCCGGCTATTTTCTGCGGCTGCTTTTGGGCGCGCTCATTTCCGCGATTGCCATTTCGCCGTGGATGTATCTNNCTGTCCATCTCTCTGTTCCTTGGCTTCGGCAAGCGGCTGGGCGAAATACGCGGAAACGGCGCGGCGGCGCGAAAGTCCCTTGAAAAATACAACGAGCGCTTTTTGGAAAGCTGCCTTGACGTTTTCGGAACGACGGCGCTTGTATTTTACAGTCTCTGGGCCAGCAGCGGTGAAATTCTGGCCACAAGCGGCAGCTACATGCTGTGCAGCGTGCCGCTCGTTATCCTCCTCTATCTGCGCTACCGCTACCTTTTGGAGCACGATAGCTGTGACGACCCTGTGGAGATTATTTTCGGGGACAAGCCCATTTTGTTCATGGCCGTTCTCTACATCGTCTTTATTGTGCTTTAAGGTTTTGCCGCCGCTGTAAGCGAAAAACGGATCGCCGCAAAAAAATGCGGCGATCCATTTTCTATTCTTCGTTTTCGCTCGCGCTTTTCAAGGCGGCGGCAAGCTTCCATCGCATTATTCCGGCCTCTGCCCTGTGATAATCCACGGTGCGGGAAAAGGCTCCGCCATGCTTTTGCTATTGACGCGGAGCACCTCGACATGGACAGCTTCCGTGCGCTCCAGCCCGTTTTCGCTGAAAATGGCGGGCAGGGCATTCAAAAGATCGAAGTTCAGCGTGTAGACGACAATCCGCATCTTCGGGTTCATAGAAATGAGCTTTTTCACCTCCGCCCCAAGCTTTGGGGAGGCGACAATAAAGCCAATATCCGGCACGGGAAGCGAAGCAAGCGCTTCGTCCTCAAGGCTGTGGGTCACCGTGACGTTGTGCAGGCCGAAGCGGACGATGTTGTCCTTCATCGTCTCCCGGTCCTCTGCGTCGTACTCGACGGCGATGACGTGGCCCTCATTTGCGATCATCGCGGCCTCGACGGCGATGCTCTCGCCGGAGACAATGCAGACATTGTCGCGGTCGGCAAGGTCGAGCTTGTTCATTATGACGGCGCGCACCTCGCGGCAGCAATAGCGCACGGAGCCGCAGGAAAAGCGGCTGTTTTCAAGGCCGACATGCACATTTGTGTGTGGATTCGGGTTCATAATGAGCATGGCGGCGGACGCGTTGATGCCGCGGTTGATCATGTCCGAGAGCTTATCGTGCTTGACCGGGCCGGCGGGGTCGCCGCCCTCGTTGTACCAGATGTCGCACTCGCCAAGCTCGGCGTTCCACATGTCATAGAAAATATCCGGGTGCCCCGCGTCCGTGAAAACGAGTACCGCCCTGTGGCTTGCGATGGAGGGGATAAGGTTTTTGTTTGGCCCGGTAATGTCCAGTATTTGCAGCTTTGCAAGGTCGATGTCCACGTTCTGCGAAAAGTAACGGAGCCAGGAGAGAATAACGTCGTTTGAAAATACGGTCGGTTCCAAAATATGACCTCCTTGCCGCTTTCAGTTACGGCACTATATTACCACGCCTTTTGACGGCGCTCAAGCTTTTTTATTCGCCGGCGCGTTCGAGCAGACGATCCCACTTTTGGTCCACCCATGCCTGCGCTTCTTCGAGCATCCACTCGTTGCCAGGCTTAAACATGTGCTTGAAGCGGCCCTGCAAATGGAGGTATTCTTCAACCGGAAGCTTTTTCTTCGGCATATAGGTCAGCCGCCAAACGCCGTTTTCGACCTCGTAAAGCGGCCAGACGCAGGTATCGACAGCCGCCTTGACGATGTCCGACAGCTTTTCCATCGGATACTCCCAGCCGCGCGGGCAAGGCGAAAGAACGTTCAAAAAGCAGGGCCCCTCGGTGTAGATAGCTTTGTGGG